>CAYNFN010000168.1:0-6224 GCA_964396485.1 uncultured Alcaligenaceae bacterium | reverse complement strand
GAACCGCAAAGGCGCGAAGGCGCAAAGGGAACGCAAAGTAAATCAAGAAAAACATCAATGGGGGAAAGAACATAAGGTCTGGACTTTTCGTTGATGAATGGTCCGTACGCTTCAATGTCCCCTTCTGCGCCGATCAGATTTTTGCCCAGTCAAGTTCTTCTTTGCGTTTCCTTTGCGCCTTCGCGCCTTTGCGGTGAAGATTTAGAAAGTTCTAGTCGTATTTGCGCAAATCCTCGATGACCTTGCCGTCGTTGGGCAGCGAGCCGGTCTCGGCGAACTCGACCTGTCCGCGCAGTTTGCACACCTCGCGCAGCGTGTTGGTGATGGCCTGTGCCAGCAGATCGTTCCGGCTGCGGACTTCGCAGCGAAGCGTCATGCGGTCGTTCTTGTCGGCGTCGTGGTCCACCACCAGCCGCGCCTTCAGGATTTCGGTGTGGCGTTTCACCACCTGCGCGACCTGCGAAGGATGCACGAACATGCCCTTTACTTTCGTCGTCTGGTCGGCGCGCCCCATCCAGCCCTTGATGCGCGTGTTGGTGCGGCCGCAGGGACTGATGCCGGCGGCCACGGCGGACAGATCGCCGGTGGCGAAGCGGATCAGCGGATACTCGGTACACAACGTCGTCACCACGACTTCTCCGACTACGCCTTCGGCGACAGGGTCGCCGGTGCCTGGGCGCAGGATCTCGACGATGACGCCTTCGTCCACGATCAGTCCGCCCATCGGCTCGGTTTCGTAGGCGATCAGCCCGAGATCCGCGGTGCCGTAGCATTGGCGCACCTCGATGCCTCGCGCCGTGAGCCACTCGCGCACCGGCGGCAGCAAGGCCTCGCCCGACACCAGCGCTTTCTTCAGGCTCGAGGCGTCGGCCTTTAATTCGTCGGCCTTCTCGAGGAGGATCTTCAGGAACGAAGGCGTTCCGGCGTAGCCATCCGGTTTTAGATCGGCAATCGCCGCGACCTGCAGTTCGGTCTGCCCGATTCCGGCCGGAAACACCGCGCAGCCGACCGCCTGCGCGCCCAGATCCATCATCATTCCTGCCGGCGTAAAGTGGTAGGAGAACGTGTTGTGCACCAGGTCGCCGCGGCGGAATCCGGCCGCGAACAGCGCTCGGCCCATGCGCCAGAAATCGGCTCTGGCGCCCTGCGGGTCGTAAATCGGACCCGGCGAGGAGAACACCCGGCCCAGCGCGCCGGTCGCAACCGCGGTCATTCCGGAGAACGGCGGCGCGTCTTTCTGCAGCGCGATCAGATCGGACTTGCGCGTGACCGGCAGCTTCGCCAGCGACTTGCGGTCGCGCACCTCGTTCGGCTCGACTTGCTTCAGCAGGCGCGCGAAGTAGGGAGCATTTGCCCTGGCGTGCGCGATCTGTCCGGGCAGCGCGGCAAACAGCGCTCTCTCCCGCACTTGCGGCTCTCGGGTTTCCAGATCGTCGTAATAGTCGGTCATAAAAAAGTTCCTGAACCACGGAGGACACGGAGGACACGGAGGAAGGGCACGAGCAAGAAAAGAACCTTCGAGAGTTAAATCCTGCCATCGGAGGTCATTTCGGCCCCGCGTTTGCTTTTAACTTCCACATGTTTTTCCTTGATTCTGGTTTTCCTCCGTGTCCTCTGTGTCCTCCGTGGTGAAAATGGTTCTTACGCAAGCCAGCGCTTGCGGCGGCGGTAATGCTTCGAATCGCGGAAGCTCTTGCGGCCGGAGGTCGAAAGCCCGAGGTAGAACTCCTTTACGTCTTCGTTATTGGCGAGATCCGCAGCTGGGCCGTCCATCACGACGCGGCCGTTTTCGAGGATGTAGCCGTAGTCGGCGTGGCGCAACGCGACGTTGGTGTTCTGTTCGGCCAGCAGGAAACTCACTTTTTCCTTCTCGTTGAGGCCGCGCACAATTTCGAAGATCTCTTCGACGATCTGCGGCGCCAGCCCCATCGAGGGTTCATCGAGAAGAATCATGCTCGGCCGCGCCATCAGCGCGCGGCCGATCGCCGTCATCTGCTGTTCGCCGCCGGAGGTGTAGCCGGCAAGGCTCTCACGGCGCTGCTTGAGTCGGGGGAAGTAGCCGTACACCTTTTCCAGGTCAGCTGCGATCTGGGCGCGCCCCACGTTATGGGTAAACGCGCCGGTCAGCAGATTTTCCTCCACCGTGAGGTGCGCGAAGCAGTGGCGGCCCTCCATCACCTGCACGATGCCACGCTTGACGACGTCGGAGGGATTCCGTTGATCGATTCTCTCGCCATCGAATTCCACCGAACCCTTGGTGACTTCGCCGCGCTCGGCGCGCAACAGGTTGGAGATTGACTTGAGCGTGGTGGACTTACCCGCGCCATTGGCGCCGAGCAGGGCCACGATCGTGCCCTCTGGCACCTCGAGCGAGACGCCCTTCAACACCAGGATCACGTGATCGTAGATGACCTCGATGTTGTTGACCGTCAGCAGTGCAGATTCTGGCTGCGTCGGCGTGTTCATGGCTTCCGAACGTTATCGGTGAAGGGTGAAGGTGTGAATGAGTGAAGGGGAACCCCGAACTGCAGTAACCCACCCTTCACACATTCACTTTTCACGCCTTCACGGCGTTTCACCCCTTCATGCACTCGGGTTTGATGCCTTTCTCGGCAGCGTACTTCCTGGCCGCCTCCTCGACCATCGGGCGCAGCACGCTGTTGTCGCCTTCGATCCAGTCGGAGATGAAATTCCAGTTCTTGCCGTCCCACTGGTGGATGCGCCCATTGCGCACGCCCTCATGGTCGTTGCAAGACACCTTGAGCGGCTGCAGGATCCCGGCGAAGCCGAGCTGCGTAATGCGCTTCTGATCCAGGTTGAGGTTCTCTATACCCCAGCGCACCTGCTCGCCGGTCAGCGGCTTCTTGCCGTACTTGCCTTGGGCGGTGCGGATGGATTCGACCACCAGCATGGCATTGACCATGCCGCGGTTGTAAAGCACCTGGCCCACATCCTCCTTAGGCCCCGCGCCTTTGCCTTTGCCGTACACGTATTTGAGAATGTCGGCGTGCACGGCGGCCTGACCCGCGGAGTGCTGCAGGGCGATGGAGGTGTAGCCCTTCGCATCCGCGCCCGCGGGAAGCACGTCCTGCTCGGCGCCGGCCCACCATACCCCGATCATGTGGTCACGCGGATAGTTGACCGCGACCGCTTCCTTGATTGCCGTGGAGTTCATCACGCCCCAACCCCACAGCAGTACGTAATCGGGCCGGTTCTTCCGGATCTGCAGCCATGCCGCCTTTTGCTCCACGCCCGGGTGGGTGACCGGGATCGTGAGCAGGTCGAAGCCGTGGCGCCTGGCGCGCTCCTTGAGCAGCGGGATCGGCTCCTTGCCGTATGGCGAGTCGTGATAGACCAACGTGATTTTCTTGCCCTTGAGCTTGTCCAGCCCGCCGTTGAGATTGCCGATGTGCTGGATGATGATGTCGGCGGCCGTCCAATAGGTCCCGAGGAGCGGGAAATTCCACGGGAATACCCTGCCGTCAACAGACTCGGAGCGCCCGTAGCCCATGGTGATCAGGGGAATCTTGTCGGTGAAGGTTTTCTCCGTGAGTGCGTAGGTAATGCCGGTGGAGAGCGGATTGAACACGGCGGCGCCGGTGGGCCCCTTGCCTTTCAGGCGCTCGTAGCATTCCACGCCGCGGTCCGTGGCATAACCGGTTTCGCATTCTTCGAACAGGATCCTGACGCCGTTGATGCCGCCGTCGCGTTCATTCACCACATTCAAGTAGTCCGCCAAACCGTTTGCAAAGGGGACACCGTTGGGAGCGTAGGGGCCGCTTCGATAGACCAGGGACGGGATGAACTGCTCGTTCGCCTGGGCGAATGCACCGGTAGCGGCCGCCACTGCGCCTGCCGCTGCGACTCCCAGCAAAACGGCTCGGAGACTGAAATTCTGATTCATGGTGTTGCCTCCTCTCGTTAAGGTATCGCGGCCCATTGGTGGCCGCTTCCCGGTGAAGTTAGTAGGGAAATGGCCACAAACGCAACTTTTCTTTGCCGATCCGCCACAAGCGGGCCAATCCCAGCGGTTCGACGATCAGGAAAAATATAATCAGAGCGCCAAAAATCATCGCTTCGAGGTGAGAAATCATCGCCGTCGAGACCGAAACGCCGATCCATTGCGGCATCTGGTTAAGGAACAGCGGCAGCACGGTGATGAAGGCCGCGCCGAGCAAACTGCCCAGGATCGAACCCAGTCCACCGATGATGACCATGAACAGGATGCTGAACGACCGGTTGATGTCGAAGGCGAGCGGCTCCCAGGAGCCGAGGTGCACGAAACCCCACAACGCACCGGCGACGCCGATAAAGAAAGAACTAACGGCGAACGCCGAGAGTTTTGCGTACATCGGGCGGATGCCTATGATTTCCGCAGCGACGTCCATGTCACGCGTGGCCATCCAGGCGCGTCCGATGCGGCCGCGCACGATGTTCTTGGCGACCACGGCGAACAGCACCAGGATCGTCAGGCACAGCAGGTATTTCTTCACCGGTGTTTCGAAGGTGAGGCCGAAAAGCGTCACCGGCGGCGCGGCGATCGAGCCCGACGGGGAGTTGTTGGTCAGCCACGCCACCCTGCTGAACACCCAGTCCAGGAAGAATTGCGCAGCCAGGGTGGCCACGGCGAGGTAGTAACCTTTGAGGCGCAGGCTCGGAATGCCGAATACGCTGCCTACCAGCGTCGCCACGCCGCCGGCCAGCAGAAATGCCACCAGCGGATTCAGATCCGGAACGCGCACGCACAGGTTGTAAGCGGCGTAGGCGCCAACGGCCATGAATCCACCGGTGCCGAGCGAAAGCTGTCCGCAGTAGCCGACCAGAAGGTTCAGCCCGAGTGCCGCAAGCGCCATGATCAGGAACGGAATGAATATCGCGCGGAACAGATACTCGCTCGAGAGCAGCGGCACCAGGATGAAGCCGATCGCGAGCCAGAGTGCGATGAAGACGCGATCCTGAAGGATCGGGAACACCGCCTGGTCTGCGGCGTAGGAAGTCTTGAATTGTCCCGCTTCTCTGTAGAACACTTGTCAGACCCTATCAATATGTTTCTCGCCAAACAGACCCTCGGGTCTGACGAGGAGGAACAGCAGTGCCAGAACGTAGGCGAACCAGTTTTCGATTCCGCCGCCGACCAGTGGTCCGAGATAAACCTCGGAGAGCTTCTCCCCTGCGCCGATAATCAGCCCGCCGATAATCGCGCCAAGAACCGATTCGAACCCGCCAAGGATCAGGACCGGCAGTGCCTTCAGTGCCACCAAGGACAGCGAAAACTGCACGCCCAGCTTGGAACCCCACACCATGCCGGCCACCAGCGCGACCAGCCCGGACACCGTCCAGACGATCACCCAGATATAGTTCAGCGGAATGCCGACCGACTGGGCGGCCTGGTGATCATCGGCAACCGCGCGCAGCGCCCGGCCGATGCGTGTTTTCTGGAAAAAAATCACCAGAACGGCGACCAGCACGCCGGCGATCAGTGCTGCCACCAGATCCTCGCTGGGTACCAGCACGCCGCCTTCGAAGACCGACTCGAGCAGCATCAGCGGTTTCTTGGGGATGCCGACGTCGAGAATGTATATGTCGCTTCCCCACACCGCCTGGCCGAAACCGTCCAGTACATAGGAAATTCCGATGGTCGCCATGAACAGGCTGATGCCGGGTTGATTCACCAGCGGCCTGAGTACCAGCCGCTCGATGACCAACGCGAGCGCGGTCATGACCAGAATCGTCAACACCAGAGCCAGCAGGAACGGGGCGAAAGTGTCCTTGAGGTACTCCATCAGCCGCACCAGCGTCAGCGCGGCGAACAGCACCATCGCACCCTGGGCGAAATTGAAAACACCCGAGGCTTTGAAGATCAGCACGAAGCCCAGCGCCACCAGCGAGTAGAGAACTCCCGCCATCAGCCCGCCGATCAGCACTTCAAGAAAGAAAGACACGATTCTCCTAGTGACGAGTGACAGGTGACGGGTGACGAGCAAAAGCAAGACTGGACCGACCCTGATTCCAGCCGAGGTTTGAGGCGGGCGTATTCGTGGTCTTACGCGTCACTTGTCACTCGTCACGTGTCACGGGTTTCAATGGGCGACGCCCAGATAGGCGTCGATGACGGCCTGGTTGGCGCGGACCTCGTCCGGCGAGCCATCGCCGATCTTGCGGCCGTAGTCGAGCACCACCACGCGGTCCGACAGATCCATCACCACGCCCATGTCGTGCTCGAT
>CAYNFN010000167.1:0-12622 GCA_964396485.1 uncultured Alcaligenaceae bacterium | reverse complement strand
GCGCCGTGTTTCATGAATTTCCTGATCGCGTACAATCGGGCTTGCTGACTTGCCGCGGAAAATGCGGCTGCCAAAGAGAGGTATCAGATGTCTTTTCTCGACGCGTGGCTCGTGGGCGGCCTGGTCTTACTGGTCGTCCTTGTGTTGCTGCGTAAGAAAGGGCGCTGAGACACCCGTGCCCGGGCGCGTAGCCAGCCGCAAAACCGGGATCACACGCGGTGAAGGGTGAAGGGTGAAGGGTGAAGGGTGAAGGGTGAAGGGTGAAGGGTGAAGGGTGAAGGGTGACGAGTGACGAGTGACGAGTGACGAGTGACAGGTGACAAGTGACGAGTGACGAGTGCCAAAAAAAAGCAAGGGCCGCGATGCGGCCCTTGTCTTACCCAGACTTTACCCGTCACTCGTCACTTGTCACTGCCTTTGCTCAACTTGTCACTCGTCACTCGTCACCGCTCTTACCTTCTCCTTCCCCTCGACGGGAATTCGTGCGCTTCATTGACGCGCAGCGGCTGCCCCTTGAAATCCTTGCCGTTCAATCCGGCAATTGCAGCGAGCGAGTGATTGCGGCCAGGCATCTCGACGAAACCGAAACCTTTTCCGACACCGGAAAACAGCTCGCGCTTCACTTCCGTCGATTTCACCTCGCCGAAGGGCTTGAACAGTTCGACGAGGTCGGTCTCGGAAACTTCCGGTGCAAGGTTGCCGACGAAGATGTTCATGTCATTCTCCTCTTTGTTTTCAAAAAAACAGAAGCGCCGCGTCGAAAGCGGCGCCCCGGTTCAACGCCGAGATTAGCGATCAGCGATTGCCGCCGAGCGGGGCCGCGCCCGGCCGGCCGCGGCCGCCATCGCCTCGGCGCTGCTGCGTTTGGCCACGCCGGGAAGGCTGCCCGCCGTGCGGCCTGTCGCCGTTGCGGCTGTTGCCGCCGCGGGCGCCGTTGGCCCGACCCGGCCCATTGCGTTGCGGACTCCGCTGCTGCGAACGCGCATGCCTGGCCGCAGGTGGCGGCGCGGAATCGAACCTTGCCATGCCGGAGCCGGGCTCGAATCCTTCGACCACCACGCGTTCGATGCGACGCTGCATAAGTCGCTCGATATCGCGCAGGAAGCCGGTTTCCTCGCTGCATACCAGCGACACCGCGCAGCCATCGGCTCCGGCCCGGCCGGTGCGGCCGATGCGGTGCACATAATCCCCCGAAACGTTGGGCAGTTCGAAATTCACCACGTGCGGCAGCAGCTCGATGTCGAGTCCGCGGGCGGCGACGTCGGTCGCCACCAGCACGCGCAGCTTCCCGGCCTTGAACTGGCTGAGCACCCGGGTGCGCTGACTCTGGTTCTTGTTGCCGTGGATGGCGTCGGCAGTGATGCCGTCGCGATCCAGTTGCTCCGCGAGGCGGCTTGCGCCGTGCTTGGTGCGGGAGAACACCAGGACCTGGCGCCAGTCGCCGCTGGTGATCAAATGGGTCAACAGCGCGCGCTTGCGGTCCTTGTCCACCGGATGCACGACCTGCGCAATCAGGTTCGACGTGGCATCGATTCTTTCCACTGCAACTTCCACCGGCGCGTGCAGAAAGGAATCGGCAAGTCCGCGGATCTCCTTCGAGAACGTCGCGGAGAAGAACAGGTTCTGCCGTTTTGCCGGCAGTGCTGCGAGGATGCGGCGAATGTCTCGGATGAAGCCCATGTCGAGCATGCGATCGGCTTCGTCGAGCACCAGGAATTCGACGTTGGACAGATTCGCAGTTCTCTGCTGCAGGTGGTCCAACAGCCGCCCCGGTGTGGCGACCAGGATATCCACGCCCTGGCGCAGCGCGCGGATCTGCTGGTTCATGCTGGTGCCGCCGTAAACGGTCGCGGAGCGCAGGCGCAGATGACTGCCGTAAGTGCGCACGGCTTCCTCGACCTGCGCCGCCAGTTCACGTGTCGGGGTGAGGATCAGTGCACGGATAGGGCGGGATGCGTTGGCGCCAGCCGGTTTCGCCGACAGCAGCTGCAGCAGCGGCAGGGTGAAGCCCGCGGTCTTGCCGGTGCCGGTCTGGGCGCCGGCGAGAATGTCGCGACCCTGCAGGATGACCGGGATGGCTTGCGCCTGCACCGGAGTGGGTTGCGTGTAACCCTGATCGGCGACAGCGCGGATCAGCTCGGCACGCAGGCCGAGGCCTTCGAATGACGTAGTAATGGATATCTCCTGAAACAGCCTGCGAAAGCCATGCTTCCGAACCGGTTCAGGCAGAATCGACTAGTGTTGAAAACTTCGGGGAAAAACGACCACCACGAAAGGGCTGAGACGCGGACCGATTGACGCGAACCAAAATCCTTGGCGCGAACTATACAGGCCTGGCGCCCGAATGTCTCGTACTAATTTAGGGGTGAGGGGTGAGGGGTGAGGGGTGAGGGGTGAGGGGTGAGGGGTGAACGTCCTCAGTCCTCAATCCTCAGTCCTCAGTCCTCAGTCCTCAATCCTGCTTTTCCCCTCACCCGCACGCGCCGATCGCGCCGCAGGCAGTGCAGAACTCGCAGCCGTCCTTCCTGATCACCGCAGTGTTGCCGCACTCCTTGCAGCGCCTGCCGGGCAGCACCCGCAATTCTTCGCGTTCGCGCGCGGCCTCCGGGATCTCGAGCACGCCCATTTCGTTCACCGGATAACCGCGCTCGTCGAGCACGCCGAGCATGGCGTAGCGGTGGATGATGAGCCGCGCCACGTAGGCCACGGTGCTGGGCCAGTTCTGCTGGCGATTTTCGCCGGGAACGCGCGCCATGAAGTCGCCAAGCGGCTCGGCATAGTTGAGCAGTTTGCGCAGCTTCATGCCGATCCACGCCGGGTCGATAACGCGCATGTCCAGCGAAAGCAGCTTGCACAGTCCGTCGAGCGAGCGCGGATAGGTACCCGCCATCCATACCGAGTACGGCCGGCGCTGGCCCGAGGGCAGCACCAGCTCCTTGAGGATCAGCACGAAATCATCGCCGGAGCTCGGATTGAAGACGTCCACCGACCAGGACATGGTGCCGTCGGTACCGGTCTTGGGTTCCTTTTTCGCGAACAACGCATCAAGCACCGGCGATCGCCCGTCGCGCGCGGCGAGCGCGCCCAGCTGCTCGACGCGCCAGGCCACGATGCGGGCGAAAGCGGCCACCACGCTCGGCACGCGCGTGGTCTTGCCGTCCGGCGGCAACGGGCAATCGAAAGCATCGTCGCCCGCGGTCCGCGACAGGATGTCGAGCTTCATTCGCAACCAGGTCCTGTCCTGCGCGCGCATGTCCATCGACAGCGTTTTGGCCACCGCACCGATTCCGCGCGGCTGCTCGGCGCCGTTGACCCAGACTTCGAAGGCATGCGGGTCGCCGTTGTCAACGTGACCGACGAAAATCGCGAACTGGCCGAAGGGCGACTCCACCATGTAGGTCCATGCCGGATTGCCGGCGGCGAGCCGCGGACGGCTCGGCCAGCGCAGGCTCGACAGCGCCGGGGTCGGCGCCGCCTCCAGCCGGATGCGGCGGTCCGCGTCCGACGTGTCGAGGTCGTTCGGCGCTTCCTCGTGCGCAGTCACCGACAGCACGCTCCCGAGCACGCTGTTGGGACGATACGTGCTGATGCCCTTCAGCCCCGACTTCCAGGCCTCCAAATAGAGGTCCTTGAAGTTGTCGAAGGGATAGTCCTCCGGCACGTTCACGGTCTTGCTGATCGCCGAGTCAACGAACGGCGCCACCGCCGCCACCATGCGCATGTGGTCGAGCGCGGAGATCTCGAGCGCGGTCACGAACTGCGGCGGCAACTTGTCGGTGTTGCCGCCCAGGTGGCGGTACAGGCGCCAGGCGTGGTCCTCGACGTCGTAGACCTTGTGCGTGCCGTCGTGCTCGCGCTTCTTGCGTTGGTAGGTCCACGAGTACGGCGGTTCTATGCCGTTGGCCGCGTTGTCGGCAAAGGCGAGCGAAATGGTGCCGGTCGGCGCGATCGACAGCAGGTGCGAATTGCGCAGGCCGTGCCTGCGGATCGCCTGCTTCTGCGCTTGCGGCAGCCGCGAGGCGAAGCGGGGCGCGGCGAGATACTGCTCCGCGTCAAGCAGGGGAAAGGCGCCCTTCTCCTGCGCCAGGTCCACCGACGCGGCGTAGGCCTCGTCGCGCATCGCTTCCGCGATCCGCCCTGACATGGTCTGTGCCTCCTGAGTATCGTAGCGCAGCCCAAGCATGATCAGCGCATCGCCAAGCCCGGTGAAACCCAGTCCGATGCGGCGCTTGTCGTACGCCTCCTGCCTCTGCTGAGGCAGCGGCCACACCGTGGCGTCGAGCACGTTGTCGAGCATGCGCACCGCCACCTTCGTGACTTTCGAGAACGACTCGAAATCGAAGCGTGCCTTGGGCGTGAACGGGTGCGAGACGAACGGCGTTAAATCGATGCTGCCGAGGCAGCAGCAGCCGTAGGCCGGCAACATTTGCTCTGCGCAAGGATTACTGGCCTCGATAGTCTCGCAGTACGAAAGGTTGTTCTCTGCGTTAACCCGGTCGATGAAGATCACGCCGGGCTCGGCGTGGTCGTAGGTCGAGTCCATGATTTGCTTCCACAGATCGCGCGCCTTGACCTTGCGGTACACCCACAGACCGTCGGCGCGCTGCCGGTTCCCCCCCTCTCCCTCCGGGACAAGGGAACACTTGGGGCGGAGCAGAGGGGACGGGGGTGAGGGGGCGCGGCGGGGCGCCTCCGGAAGAGCGCCCGGGAGAGGGCCGCTGGGCGGCACCTTGTGCACCAGTTCCCAGTCGCCGTCAGCTTCCACCGCGCGCATGAAGCCGTCGGTGACGGCGACGCTGACGTTGAAATTACGAAGGCTGCCGTCGTCCTTGGCGTGGATGAAGCGCTCTATATCTGGATGGTCGCAGCGCAGGATGCCCATCTGCGCCCCACGGCGGGCACCGGCCGATTCCACGGTCTCGCAGCTCTGGTCGAACACGCGCATGTATGACACCGGGCCGCTGGCGCTGCTCTGCGTGCCGCGCACCAGCGCGCCGTGCGGCCGGATCGCGGAGAAGTCGTAGCCCACGCCACCGCCGCGGCGCATGGTCTCCGCCGCCTCCATCAGCGCGACGTAAATGCCGGGCTTGGCGTCGACGGTTTCGGACACCGAGTCGCCCACCGGCTGGACGAAGCAGTTGATCAGCGTCGCTGTGAGTTGCGTGCCGGCGGCGGAGTTGATGCGCCCGCCGGGAATGAAACCGCTTTCCAGTGCTTCGAGGAACACCGGTTCCCATCTGGCCGGCTCCTTTTCCACAGCAGCAAGCGCGCGCGCCACGCGCAGGCGCACGTCGCGCACGGATTTCTCCCCGCCCTTGGCGTATTTCTCCAGCAGGATGTCAATACTGACCTGTTGCGGGGCAATGGCAAGATTGGTCTCGTTCAGTTTCATCAATCGGTTCCTGATTCCGGGGGGCTCATGTTGGGCAGCGGACGGCAATGCGTAATGATACTGCGTCGCGCTGCGCAAGGCCTACCGACCCGCGGGGTTTCGCGTCCATCGCGCTGTCCGCTGATGTGCGCTATCCTCGCCCTAGGGAAGCGCACCTGCCCGCGACCGCAATTGATTCCTGAAATTCAGAATCCACCCACAGACATGCAGCATTTGAAGCGATTTTTGCGCGGGTTTGCAATCATTCTTTCCGCGCTGGTCGTCGTGGTCATTGGCGTCGTGCTGTCCGCCCCGCTGTGGATCAACGAAGCCGCGGTAAAACGCGAGATCGCCGACCAGGTGTCGCGCACCACCGGCGACAGCGTGGAACTCGACCGACTCGAGCTTCGTTTCTTTCCGCTTCCCGGTGTGGTGATTTCCCGCCCGGAATACTCGGTGCCGGGCATGGCCGAAATCCAGGCGCAGTCCGCCGCGGTCAATCTCGACTTGTGGGCGCTTCTGTCCGGCCGAGTGCAGCCGCGGGATGTGAACCTCTCCGGCGCGAGCATCACGGTACACCTGCCGGTTAACGGGCCCGGCACGGAGCCAGTTTCCGAGCCACTTTCCGTTGAAATTGCCGATAGGCGGCTGAAACAACTCGTCGGACAGATCACCGCAGCCATGCCGAACCTGCAGGCAACGATCGAAGATGCCCGCGTGGAGGTGCTGATCGGCGATCGCCCGCCGCTCGTGTTGCGGGCAGTGCGTGCACGAGCCAGTGTTGCTGCCGGAAGCATCGATGTGAAGCTTGCCTGCAGTTCGAACCTGTGGGAAAAACTGGCCCTTGCGTTCACGCTCTCCGGCGCCGATCTTGGCGGAGCCGGACGCGTCGAAGTCATCGGCCTGCAGACGGGTCGCCTGAACAGTCTGCTGGGACTGGCGTCCGACGCGCCGATCGCAGAAGCGGCGGTCATCGGCCGGATCGACTGGCGCATGCAGGGGCTGAGGAACCTGAGCGCCGATCTCGTCGCGTCGGCGCCACAGGTCACGCTGCTGCGTGGAACCAACTGGCACGCGCTTGCAGACGTGGTCATCGCCGCCGGATTCCAGGCCAGGGGCCGCGTGCTGGAAGCGAGTTTGCATCGTCTGTACCTGCGCTCCCCGCACCTGATGTTGAGCGGAAAACTGATGCGGAACGAAAGCGGCGTTTATGCGCTGGAAGGCAGTGCCATGGGTGTCGATCTCGATGAGCTGTTGGCCGCCGCCCGTGACATCACGCCGGAAATTTCCTGGATCGCGCAGCCGCCCTTCGCCATTCGCGGCGGAACGATCGCTGCGCTTCGAATCAGCAGCCATGCCGATGCGCCCTCTGAGCTGTTGCGCCCCGACCTGTTACAGCTCGAAGCGGCGGTCGAAGGCGTCGGCATCGACTTCGCGCACAAGGGTATCCGCATCCGGGATGTCGGCGGCCGCTTCTCGATCGAGCGCGGTGAATTGCGCGTTCAGCGCCTGACGGCCCGCCTCGGGAAATCCGTTCTGCGCAATGCGCGCCTCGCAACCGACCTTCTGACCGAGCCCGTTACGCTGAATGCCGTGGCTGAGCTGGCGGTCGACCTGGCAGAATCCCTGGTGCTGGCGAGGCAGATGCTGCCCGACGCCGAACTCCGATCACGGCTCGACGAGCTGGAGCAGATCGAAGGCAAGGCAGTCGTCCGTCTCGCCCTGGAGGGCAGCCTGAAAGCACCGCTGCTGCGCGTCGATGTGGCGGAAATGAATCTCGTCGCGCGCCACCGCGCAGTGCCATTGCCGATTCGGGTATCGAAGGGACAGGCCGGCTACGCCGGTGACGCAGTCTCGCTGCACGCAGTGGACGGTTATATCGGCGAATCGAATTTCACCGGACTCGATGCTTCATTCAACTTGCAGCCGCCCTATCGATTCAGCGTCCGTCACGAACGCGCCGCACTCTCGTCAGCGGAATTGTTTCGCTGGGCCGCCGCCCTTCCGGAACTTGGCAAATCGCTGGGCGCCGTGAAACGTGTTTCCGGCACGATCGGGTTGTCCGGCTCGCGGGCGGAAGGATCCTTGCAGAAACCCGAAGACCTGAAGTTCCGCATCATCGCCACGCCGCGGGGCCTGGTGGTTTTCGCGCCGGATATCGGTCCGGAGCTCAAACTCGATGGGGGCATCGTCGAACTCTCCCGACTCGAGGTCACCATAAAGCGCGTTGGTGTCTCGGTCATGGATGCCACGTTCAGCGTGTCCGCACATGCCAGCAACTATCGCAAACGAATAACCGATCTGGATGCAACCGCGAACGGGAAGCTCGGCGCCGAGGCGCTTGCCTGGATCTACCAGGCCACTCAAACCCCACGCGCGCTGCAGGCGCGCGCACCGATTGACGTTGCCGAAATCGCTCTCACGCTGAGGGGCGGGGACGACGTCCGCTTCAAGGCTCGATTCAGCATTGCGGACGGACCGGTGGTTGGGGTCGAAGGCCGGCGCGCCGCGAAGAAGTTGGCATTCGGCAAGGTCACGGTGAAGGACGCCGTTTCCGATGCCAGCTTCGGCGCAAAACTGGCCGACGGAAACGCGGAGGTCTGGTTCAAGGGACGACTATCCGGGAAGACGCTGCTGCAGACCTTCGTCGAACCGGCGCTATCAATCGGCGAATTAAAGGGCGATCTTGTTGCCGCAGCGGATCTGGAAAAATTCGAACACCTCACCGCGCGGGGACACCTGAAAGGATCGAGCATCAAATTGGCGACATTGCTCTCAGTGCCCGTCGAGGCGCAGCGGTTGGCCATCAGTGCCGATGGAACCAGGATAACTGTGAGCGAGGCCAAGCTCTCCAGCGGGAACAATCAGGTCGAGATTGCCGGTACGCTCGAACGGCGCGGAAACAAGTTCACCCTCGATGCCGATTTCCGTTCGGACCGGCTCGTGGTGCCCACGCTTCACTCGGCCTCGGGACCGGACCAGCCCGATCGGCTGACGAAGACCCGTCTGGCCGACTTGCCGATAGACGGACGTATCGGAGTCAACGTCAGGCACCTGCAGATCGGAGCCCTGGAAATATCGCCACTGATCGCGGGCGCCACGCTTGCAAACGCAAAACTCGATCTTGACCTCATCGATGCCGCCATCTGCGGCATCAACCTGTCCGGAGGCCTGACCGGCGAAAAGGGCGATATCAAGGTGCATGCCCTGCTCAAGTCCCGCAACGCGGAACTCGACCGATCCATTACTTGCCTGACCGGAGAGCACCTGCAAGCAAGCGGTCGCATCGATCTGGATGCGCAGTTCACGACTCAGGGTACGCTGGATACCCTCGAAGAAAGCCTGCGCGGCACATTCTCCGCAACCGCGCGCAATGGAAACCTCACAAAACTGGACACTCTCAACAAGGTTTTCGCCCTGCTCAACTTAACCGAGGCGGTGCGCGGAAAGAACCTCGAATTTGAGCCGACCGGACTGCCCTACCGAACCATGAGCGCGCGAGGCACGCTGGATGGAAAACTCATTCGTTTCGAAGAGGCAATGCTCGACGCGCCCACGGTCCGGATTGTTGCGACAGGCCACGTCGATATCAACACCGAAAAACTGTCCGTTGATGCAATGGTCGCACCGCTGCAGACGGCTAACGCCATCCTGGACCACGTGCCATTGCTGAATAAAATATTCAGCGGCTCGGTACTGGCGGTGCCGGTCAAGGTAACCGGCACTTTGAAGGATCCTATCGTCGTGCCTCTGGGTCCCGGCGCTGTCGTCAAGCGCTTGACGGACATTATCGGCAACGTCCTCAAACTGCCGGCCGATGCGATCAAGATCGTTTCACCCAGTACCGAATTGCAGGGCGAAAGTCCGTCAGGCAAAGACTTGAAATGAATTCGCGATAGTTCTCGCAAACCGACGATCGAGAAAATAAGGTAAAACGACGACCAATGAGCAAGCGGAGAAAATATCACCCGGGTTCGCGCAGTTCCCGCCCCGGCCAGACCGCCATCGCCGACACCACGCAACTCCCGGCGGGGCCGCGGGCCGCCATGAGGCGGCGTCGTACGCTCCTGCCTGGCCTGGCAATCGCTGCCGCAGTCGTTGTAGGGGTCGGGCTCTACGGCTGGTGGTCAGGATACTTTTCAACGCAACCT
The DNA here is from genome assembly GCA_964396485.1 of uncultured Alcaligenaceae bacterium. Lineage (GTDB taxonomy): Bacteria > Pseudomonadota > Gammaproteobacteria > Burkholderiales > JACQAP01 > JACQAP01. The sequence goes on along the minus strand of CAYNFN010000167.1, from coordinate 3,100 downwards.
GACGATTCGGCCGCCAACCCGGCCGCCCCTCACTTCGTCGGCCGCGCGGTTTGTTCTTCATGTCATGCCGAACAGGACAAAGCATGGCAAGGATCGCATCATCAGCTCGCAATGCAGGCAGCGAACGCGTCCACGGTGCTCGGCAATTTTGAGAACGTGAAATTTAAACACTTTGGCGTCGAGTCCACTTTCTTCAAACGCGACGGCAGTTTCATGGTCCGCACCGACGGCCCCGACGGCAAGCTCGCCGACTTCGAGCTGAAGTACACCTTCGGCGTGACGCCGCTGCAGCAATACCTGATCGAATTTCCCGGCGGGCGATATCAGGCGCTTTCCATCGCCTGGGACACACGACCCAAAAGCGCGGGCGGGCAGCGTTGGTTCCATCTCTATCCGAAGGAGAGAATCGACCACAGGGATCAGCTCCATTGGACCGGCCTCTACCAGAACTGGAATCTGCAGTGCGCCGAGTGCCATTCGACCAATCTGCACAAGGGATACGATCCGGCGGCAAACGCGTACCAGACAACCTTCAGCGAGACCAACGTCGCCTGTGAAGCCTGCCACGGCGCCGGCTCGGGCCACGTCCAGTGGGCGAAAAAGGACAAGGGCCCGTATTCGCTGCAGGACCACAAGGGCTTCGCAGCGCTGATGCACAGCCGCTGGAATGACGCGTGGAAGTTTCCGGCCAACGATGCGAAGTACGCCCAGCGCGACAAATCCGCCGACCCGGCCGCGATGAACGCCTGCGCCGCCTGCCATTCCCGCCGCTCGACCATCGCCGAGGGCGGCCATCCCGGCGCAGCCCTCGAGGACACGCATCGCCTTGCAGTGCTCACCCCGCCGCTCTACCACGCCGACGGCCAGCAGCGCGACGAGGTCTACACCTGGGGTTCGTTCCGCCAAAGCCGGATGTATCAACGCGGCGTCACCTGCATGGATTGCCATGAGCCGCACGCGCTCACGCTCCGCGCGCAGGGCAATGCCCTGTGCACGCGCTGCCACAATGCCGCCGTGTTCGACACCGGGAAGCACCATTTCCACAAAGACGGCGCGAACGGCACGCAATGCGTCGAATGCCATATGCCGGCGAAGAACTACATGGTGATCGATGCCCGGCGCGATCACAGCATCCGCGTGCCCCGCCCCGACTTGTCGATCTCGCTCGGCAGCCCGAACGCCTGCACCCAATGCCACGCCAACCGCAAACCCGAGTGGGCGGCGGCCGCGATGAACCGTTGGTACGGGCAGGCCTGGCGCGACCGCAGCCACTACGGACCGACGCTGCACGCAGGTGCGAGCCAGGGCGCGAAGCCCTTGCCCTCCCTGCTTGCGCTTGCCAGGGACCCGGCGAATCGGGCGATTGTGCGCGCCACTGCCGCGACGCTGGCGCAGCCGCAGATGCGTCCGCAGTTGCTGCCGGCAGCGCAGTCGCTCCTGGCGGACGCCGATCCTTTGGTGCGTATCGCCGGCCTCGGCCTTCTCGAACCGTTCCAACCGGAAACGCGCCTGCGCGCGGTGTCGCCATTGCTCGACGATCCGGTCCGGGGCGTGCGCCTCGAAGCGGCGCGAATTCTGGCGGACGTGCCGGATGCGCAGTTGGCGGCCGACCGACGCCGCGCCCGCGACAGTGCGACGAAGGAATACGTCGAGTCCCTGATGCTCGACGCCGACTGGCCGGCCGCGAACGTCAATCTCGGTAATTTGCACATGCGTCAGGGGCGTGCTGCTGAGGCAATCGCCGCGTACGAACGCGCGCTTTCGCTCGACGCACGATTCGCCGGCGCGTACGTCAATCTCACCGACGCACATCGGCAGCAGGGCAACGAGGTCGAAGGCGAGAAGGTGCTTCGCCGCGGCCTGTCCGTGTTGCCGCGCGTGGCAGATCTGCACCATTCGCTGGGCTTGCTGCTGGTGCGCCAAGGCCACAAGGCCCCGGCATTGAAGGAACTCGGTGAAGCGGCCAGACTATCACCCGACAATGCCCGCTACGCCTATGTCCATGCGGTGGGACTTCATTCCGCGGGCCGACGGGCTGAAGCGCTGGCAGTACTGCGCGCGGCCGACGCGCGCCAGCCTTATGATCTCGGCATCCTCGGCGCGCTGGTATCGATGAACCGCGAGGCGGGCAACATAAAGGCTGCCCTTGCCTACGCCAGAAAAGCCGCCGAAGCGGCACCCGAGGACCCCGAGGTGAGGCGCCTTGTCACCGGGCTGGAAGGCACGCTATGAACACCAGACCCGTGCGCCCCGAAAAAGAAGAATGCAAAGCCGGCGGGGAAACATTATCATGCCGTCGCCAAGGCCGATCCGGGATCGGCCGACGGCGAAGCACGTCGGATGGAAATTCGTTTTCAACCCCCAAGATGGAGACAAGCACCATGAGAAAGCTGGCAATCGCACTGGTTTCAGCACTGTGCATCGGCGTGGTCGGCGTGGCCTCAGCCGGCGAAATTAAGAAACCCAGCGGCGAGATCGGCCGCAAGAAACTGGCCACCGCCGAGGTGATCGCGATCGATCTTCCGACGCGCACGGTGACGCTGAAAGGGCAGAAGGGGAATGAATTTACAGTGCACGCGGACGACCGAGTCAAGAATCTGCCGCAAGTGCGCGTGGGAGACCAGGTCGATGTCTCGTATCACGAATCACTGGTCTGGAACGTGAAAAAAGCGTCCGATGGCAAACCAGGCGCATCGGTGGAGTCGGGGACAGCAAGTGCGAAGCCCGGCGACAAACCGGCCGGCGCGGCGGCCACGCAAGTGAACATGACCGCCACGATCGAGGCAATCGATCTGGCCAACGGCACGGTGACGCTCAAGGGCCCTCAGGGCAACAGCCGCACCATCAAGGCGCGCGATCCGAAAAATCTCCAAAGGGTGCAGGTTGGCGACCTGGTCGACATCACCTACACGGAAGCCGTTGCCGTCAGGGTGCGCCCGTCGCCGCAAAAACCGTAAGGTTCCGGCACGCATTGACGTTCTTGACAGAGGCAGCGGCAAACGCCGCTGCGCCAAATCAACGTGCCTGATGGAGGCAGAAAATGCCAGAAGACCGCGGTTTGACGATTCACTTTATGGACGGCTCGAAGATGAGCTTCAGC
>CAYNFN010000166.1:0-6303 GCA_964396485.1 uncultured Alcaligenaceae bacterium | reverse complement strand
CCAGTGCCATCCACTCGACCAGAAACAAGGTGCTAGCGCGCACGTTGCGCTGGTACAACGTGTGCAGCATCGCGTGGCCGGTGCGGTCCGCCGCGCAGCAGGAACGCTGAACCGCCGGCCCGGCGCCAAAATTCTGCATGTGTCCGCCGAACGGGCGCTGGTACATCGTGCCGTCGGGATTACGGTCGAACGGCATGCCGAAATGCTCGAGTTCGATCACCACCTTGGGCGCCTCGCGGCAAAGAAACTCGATGGCATCCTGGTCGCCAAGCCAGTCCGACCCCTTGATGGTGTCGTACATGTGCCACATCCAGTTGTCTTCGCCCATGTTGCCGAGCGCGGCGCCGATTCCGCCCTGCGCCGCCACCGTGTGCGAGCGGGTCGGGAACACTTTCGACACCACGGCGACCTTGTAGCCGGCCTCGGCCAGCTGCAGCGACGCGCGCATTCCGGCGCCGCCGGCACCGACGATCACCGCATCGAATTTTCTTGCCGGGATCGTCATTACTGGCTCCAAAGAATCTGAATCGCCCAGCCGGCGTAACCGAGCAGAAGCACAGCAACCACGATCTCCAGACCGAGCCGTACCGACGCGGGTTTGACGTAGTCCATGAGAATGTCGCGCAAACCGATCCACGCGTGCCAGAAAAGGCTGACGAAGAACAGGAATGTCGCAACGCGCATTGGCTGGTTTTCGAACAGAGCGCGCCACTCGCCGTAATGCTGCGGCGGGCGGATCAGGAGGATGCCGACGAACACGACCGTGTAGATTGCCATCAGCACGGCGGTGACGCGTTGTACCAGCCAGTCCCTGAGCCCGTAGTGCGCGCCGACAACGTTCTTCACCATAGGCACACCCCCACGACCACGGTCAGCACGAGACCTATCCCCAGCACGCCCCAGCTCATCGCCCGCGTGGTCCTGAGTTCGGAACCGACGTCCACATCAAGCAGCAAAAAGCGCAGCCCAGCGAAGAAATGATGAAGGAAAGCCCACAGCATGCCGGTCAGGAACAGTTTCGCCAGCCAATGGTCGGCAATCGCGCGGAAATGCACATAACTCTCCGGCGACGCCAGACTCTCCTGGAACAGATACAGCAGCACGCCCGCGAACAGGAACAGCGCCGCGCCGCTGATTCGATGCAGAATCGATACAAAACCCGGCACCGGTAGCCGGATTTTCGTGAGGTCGAGGAATTTCGGGCGTTGGCTGGCGGTCATCAGTGGGTCCCGGTGGCCAGGCGCACAGCAGGGAGCGCGCGTCGGCGGTCAGACGATACGGTTGCGGTAATGGTGCTCCCGGGTGTTGCAGAAACTGCGGCGCAGCTCGACCGGTTTGTCCGCGTAAGTAGAGGCCACGCGCTCGATCGTCAGTAATGGCGCGCCTTTGGCGACCCCGAGGTGCCTGGCAGCCGTCCCTTCCGCCGCAACGGCCTTGAGCTGCTCATCGACGTGCAGGATGCGGGCTTCGAACTCGGACTCGTACATGCTGTAGAGCATGCAGTGGTGGCGCTCGATGGTTTCCACCGTCAGTCCCTTGAATTGGGTCGCGGGCAGGCGGACCTCCTCGTACACCACGTTCTTTCCCGAGATCGCCAGCACGCGCGTAATCAGGAATGCGCCGGCGCCCGAGGCAAGATCGAGCTTCTTCGCGGAGGCGCTGTCCAGTTTCACTTTGCGGCAGTCGATCAGGGTCGCTGCGAGCGAATCGAGGGCGCCGCGGTCCGGCGATATGCTCAGGTAGGGAAACTGGCTGCGCTCCTCAGAATGGGAAGCGACAAAAGTGCCCTTGCCCTGCTGGCGCACCAGCAAGTTCTCGCCGGCAAGTTCGCCGATGGCCTTGCGTACCGTGCCCTGGCTGACGCTGAAGCGGCCGGCAAGCTCGATTTCGCTGGGAATCGGTCCGCCCGGACGCCACTCTCCCGTTACCAGGCTTTGGGTGATCAAGCTCTTGATCTGCCGGTAAAGCGGTTGAAAGGCGGGCGCGTTGGCGGCGGGCTTCATGTTGCCGCGCATTTTTAGCATGATTTTCCTTCGGCCGTCCACGAGAACAGATATCTTTTATAAGATACAAGACTTGTTTGACACTGTCGAATCCGAATCGCTATGATGCAGGGCAAAAATAACCCGGCCGGAGGCCTGGCCGAGGCTCCCACCGGGGCCGTCAGGCCTGCTCGTCAGGCGAGGTTAAGAGCCTGATTTTTTTGCAACAAGCCTCACGTCACGCAGGAGCCCACAGCCATGAAATCGCCCCTCCGAGTCGCGGTTACCGGTGCCGCCGGCCAGATCGGATACAGCCTCCTGTTCCGCGTCGTCAGCGGGGAAATGCTGGGCAAGGACCAGCCCGTCATCCTGCAGATGCTCGAGATCCCGGACGAAAAGGCGCAGGTGGCGCTGAAGGGCGTGATGATGGAATTGGAGGACTGCGCGTTCCCGTTGCTCGCCGGTATGGTCGCGGCCTCCGATCCGAAAGTCGCATTCAAGGGCGCCGACGTGGCGCTGCTGGTGGGCGCCCGGCCCCGTTCCAAGGGCATGGAACGCAAGGACCTGCTGGAAGCCAATGGCGCGATCTTCACCGGACAGGGACGGGCATTGAACGAGGTGGCCAACCGCAACGTGAAAGTGCTGGTGGTCGGCAATCCAGCCAACACTAACGCCTGTATCGCGATGAACAGCGCGCCGGATCTGCCGCGCGAAAACTTCACCGCGATGCTGCGTCTGGATCACAATCGCGCGCTGTCGCAGCTAGCGGCCAAGACCGGCACGCCGGTAGGTTCGATCGAGAAAATGATCGTATGGGGAAACCACTCCCCTACCATGTACCCCGACTACCGCTTCGCCACCATCGGCGGCCAGCCGGCTCCCAAGGTTGTCAACGATGAGCAGTGGTACCGCAACGTCTTCATACCGACGGTGGGCAAGCGCGGCGCCGCAGTCATCGAGGCGCGCGGGCTTTCCTCCGCCGCCTCGGCCGCCAATGCCGCGGTCGACCATGTCCGTGACTGGTTGCTCGGCACCAACGGCAAGTGGATCACCATGGGCGTGCCCTCCGACGGCTCATACAGCATTCCCGACGGCATAATCTACGGTTTCCCGGTGAGCTGTTCCACGGGCAGGTATCAGATGATCAAGGGCCTGGAGATCGACGAGTTCAGCCGCAGCAAGATGGACGCCACGCTCAGGGAACTGGAGGAAGAGCGCGACGCGATCAAGCACCTGCTCAAATGATCCCGCTGGCGGCACGTCGTAGATGACCCATGCGGGCATTCTTCGGAATATAACCCCGTAATCAACCACGGAGGACACGGAGGACACGGAGGAGAGTATCCATAACTGAGGCTCGCGGAGATTTTGCACGGATCGGCGCAACCGGTCCCACCCGGAATAGATTCTCGCAGGCGTTTTTCTCCGTGTCCTCCGTGTCCTCCGTGGTTCAGTGTTTTTTTGCATGAACAACACCGCTGGCAAGAATTTCCGCGCCGCAGTCGCGGCGGAAAAACCGTTGCAGGTGATCGGCACGATCAACGCCTACCATGCCCGGCTCGCCGAGCGCACCGGTTACAAGGCCATCTACCTGTCGGGCGGCGGGGTCGCCGCCGGTTCCCTGGGCGTGCCCGACCTGGGCATCACCACGCTGGACGATGTGCTCACCGACGTGCGCCGCATCACCGACACCTGCGGCCTGCCGCTGCTGGTGGATGCGGACACCGGATTCGGCGGCGCCTTCAACATCGCCCGCACTGTCAAGTCCCTGATCAAGTTCGGCGCCGGCGCGATGCACATCGAGGACCAGGTTCAGTCTAAGCGCTGCGGTCACCGGCCGGGCAAGGAAATCGTCTCCCGCGAGGAGATGGTGGACCGCATCAAGGCGGCAGTGGATGCGCGCACCGATCCGGAGTTCGTGATCATGGCCCGCACCGACGCGCTCGCCGTCGAGGGCCTGGACGCCGCGATCGAGCGCGCCCGGGCCTGCGTGGAAGCCGGCGCCGACATGATCTTCCCGGAGGCAGTGACGGAACTGTCGATGTACAGGAAGTTCGCCGACGCGGTTAACGTTCCGGTGCTCGCCAATATCACCGAGTTCGGCGCGACGCCGCTTTTCACCGTGGAAGCAATGCGCGACGCAAACGTTTCGCTGGTGCTTTATCCGCTGTCGGCGTTCCGTGCGATGAACAAGGCGGCGCTCAAGGTCTACGAAACCGTCCGCCGCGAGGGTACGCAGAAGAACGTGGTCGATATCATGCAGACCCGCAACGAGCTTTACGATTACCTCGACTACCACCGGTTCGAGTCGAAACTGGACCAACTTTTCGCGAAGGAAAAGGGAAAATGAGCGAGGCGACCCCACTCACCCCCAAGCCGAAGAAGTCGGTTGCGCTCTCCGGAGTCCCGGCCGGCAACACCGCGCTGTGCACCGTCGGCCGCACCGGCAACGACCTTCACTATCGCGGTTACGACATCCTGGATTTCGCGGAGGAAGCCGAGTTCGAGGAGATCGCCTACCTCCTGGTGCACGGAAAGCTGCCCACCGTCGCCGAACTGGCGGCTTACAAACGCAAGCTCAAGGCGCTTCGCGGACTGCCCGCATCGGTTCAGGACATCCTGGAGTGTATCCCGGCAAACACGCACCCCATGGATGTGCTGCGAACCGGCTGTTCCGCTCTGGGCGCGGCGCTTCCCGAACACCAGGACCACAAGCTCGGCGAGGCGCGCAACATCGCCGACCGGATGATGGCCAGCTTCGGCTCCATGCTGCTCTATTGGCATCACTTTTCGCATTCGGGGCAGCGCATCGAAATCCAGACCGACGACGATTCGATCGGCGGTCATTTCCTGCACCTCCTGCACGGCAAGAAGCCGTCGGCGCTCTGGGAGCGGGCAATGCATACCTCGCTGATCCTCTACGCCGAACACGAGTTCAACGCGTCCACGTTCGCCGCGCGCGTCATCGCCGGCACGGGCTCCGACATGTATTCGGCGGTAGGCGGCGCGATCGGCGCGCTCAAGGGGCCGAAGCACGGCGGCGCCAACGAGTTCGCCTTCGACACCATCGGGCGCTACGACAACCCGGACGACGCTGAAGCCGACATCGTCAGACGCGTTGCCGAGAAGCAGATCATCATCGGTTTCGGCCATCCGGTGTACACCACCGGCGACCCGCGCAACCACGTGATCAAGGAAGTCGCGCGGCGGCTTTCGAAGGACGCGGGCGACATGAAGCTATTCGACATTTCGGAACGCGTGGAACAGGTCATGTGGCGCGAGAAGAAGATGTTCCCGAACCTGGACTGGTACAGCGCCACCAGCTATCACACCATGGGGGTGCCGACCGCGATGTTCACGCCGATCTTCGTCATCAGCCGCACTGCCGGCTGGACCGCCCACGTGATCGAGCAGCGCATCGACGGCAAGATCATCCGCCCGAGCGCCAACTACACCGGCCCCGAGAACCTCACGTGGGTTCCAATCGGAAAACGCAAATAAGGCCTTTCACCGCAAAGGCGCAAAGACGCAAAGGAAACGCAAAGGAAAACGAGAAAGACATGAATGGGGGAAAGAACATGACGGCTGGCCTACCTTGACAACATGAATTGGCACTGAAATACACAAGTCTGTTTCCTATCCATTTTCGCTTTTCTTTGCGTTTCCTTTGCGTCTTTGCGCCTTTGCGGTTAAAGATTTTTGACTCAAGGAATGTTCATGGCAGCGCATATTTCCAACGTCCGCCCCAAACCCGACAAGGTCCTGGTCGACATCGCCGACTACGTGACCAAGTACAGGATCAAGAGCAAGGAGGCGTACGAAACCGCGCGCTACTGCCTGATGGATACGCTGGGTTGCTGCTTCGAGGCGCTCGAGTATCCCGCCTGCACCAAGCTGCTGGGGCCGGTCGTCCACGGCACCATGGTGCCCAACGGCGCCAAGGTGCCCGGAACCCGGTTCCAGCTCGATCCGGTGCAAGCCGCGTTCAATATCGGCGCGATGATCCGCTGGCTGGACTTCAACGACACCTGGCTCGCCGCGGAATGGGGGCATCCGTCGGACAACCTGGGCGGCATTCTCGCCACCGCCGACTGGCTGTCGCGTAACGCAGTCGCTGCCGGCGGGAAGCCGCTCACGGTGCAGGACGTGCTGACGGCGATGATCAAGGCGCATGAAATCCAGGGCTGCCTGGCGCTGGAAAACAGTTTCAACAAGGTCGGCCTCGACCACGTGGTGCTGGTCAAAGTGGCCTCCACCGCGGTGCTGGCGGGAATGCTCGGCCTGTCCAGGGAAGCGATCATCAACGCGGTCTCGCTGGCGT
>CAYNFN010000165.1:0-23101 GCA_964396485.1 uncultured Alcaligenaceae bacterium | reverse complement strand
GCAGGAAACCCCTGCCACCGATCAGGCCGCGATCCATTACGTGCTCGACGGCGACGCGGAACTGCGGCAACTCGAAGGCGAACTGCTGGCGGCGGAGCGGGCGCACAACGGTACGCGCATCGCCGAACTGCATGAAGACATGCAGCGCATCGGCGCTTATTCAGCGCGCGCCCGAGCAGCGCAGCTGATGCATGGCCTCGGCTTCGCGTACTCGGAAATCGACAGGCCGGTCGCGCAGTTCTCCGGCGGCTGGCGCGTGCGGCTGAACCTGGCGCGGGCGCTGATGTGCCGATCGGACATTCTGCTTCTGGACGAGCCCACCAATCACCTCGACCTCGACGCCATCGTCTGGCTCGAGCAATGGCTTTCCAGCTACCCGGGGACGCTGCTGCTGATCTCGCACGACCGCGATTTTCTCGACGCGGTGGCCGACGCCATCTGTCACATCGAAGGACGGCGCCTGCGACTGTATTCGGGAAATTATTCCGCGTTCGAGACCCAGCGCGCCGCCCAGCTTGCGCAGCAGCAGGCCACTTTCGTCAAGCAGCAGCGCGAAATCGCCCACTTGCAGTCCTTCGTCGACCGTTTCAAGGCCAAGGCCACCAAGGCGCGTCAGGCGCAGAGCCGCATCAAGGCGCTCGCCCGCATGGAGAAAATCGCCGCCGCGCACGTGGATACGCCCTTCGAGTTCGCGTTTCGGCAGCCGGCGGTGCAGCCCGACCCGGTGCTGACGCTGGACGGCGTCGAAGCCGGCTACGGCGATGTAACCATCCTGCGCGAAATCCGGCTGACGCTACGGGCCGGCACCCGGCTGGGTTTGCTGGGCCGCAACGGCGCCGGCAAGTCGACGATGATGAAGTTGCTGGCGGGCGCCCTGGCGCCGTTCACCGGAGAGCGAATCGAAGGCAAGGGCCTGCAGATCGGTTACTTCGCGCAGCACCAGTTGGAGCAGTTGCGTCCAGAGGAGAGCCCGCTGTGGCACCTGAGGCGGCTGTCGCCCAGGACGCGCGAGCAGGTACTGCGCAATTTTCTCGGTGGTTTCGATTTCCACGGCGATCAGGTGACCGAGCCGGTGGCGCCGATGTCGGGAGGCGAAAAGTCACGGCTGGCGCTGGCGCTGATTGTATGGCAACGGCCGAACCTGCTGCTGCTGGACGAGCCCACCAACCATCTGGACCTGGAAATGCGCCACGCGCTGACCCTTGGGCTGCAGGATTACGAAGGCGCGCTGGTGCTGGTGTCGCACGACCGCAGCCTGCTGCGCGCGACCAGCGATGAACTGTGGCTGGTGGAGGGCGGCACGGTCGAGTCCTTTGACGGCGATCTGGAGGATTACGCCAGACGGCTGCGCGCGAAGGAACAGGCCGAAAGCGCCGCCGCAGAACCCGTGATCGGCCGCAAGGAGCAGAAACGGCTCGAAGCCGGGGAACGCAACCGGCGCTTTGCCCGGCGCAAACCGCTGGAGACTCGGCTCAAATCGGCGGAGCGGGAAATCGAGGCGCTGGGGATCGAAAGGAGCCGCCTTGAAAAGCTTATCGCCTCCCCCGATATGTACGGGGACGGCCGCAAAGAGGAACTGAAGCGCTGCCTGCTGGAGCAGGCACAGGTAAGGGCAAAGCTGCACGAGGCGGAGGAGCGCTGGCTGGCGCTGTCCACCGAACTCGAGCAATTGACCGCCATTGGATAAGGCGCCTGCGGACCTGGAACCGGGAAACGCGGTAGCGCTCTAAGAAATCGACTTACATTTGGAAAGGGTCACTTGTGATCAAACGCGTCGTTTTGTTCCTGATTACCAACCTGGCGGTCGTATTCGTCCTGAGCATCGCCCTGAGGCTGCTCGGGGTGGACCGCATGCTCGCCGAATCCGGCGGCGGTCTCAATTTGAACGCACTGCTGGTGTTCTCCGCGGTGATCGGCTTCGGCGGCGCGCTGGTCTCGCTCGCCATGTCCAAGTGGTCGGCAAAGATGATGACCGGCGCAAAAGTCATCGACAACCCGCGCAGCGAAGCCGAACAGTGGCTGGTGCATACGGTGCAGCGCCACGCCCGCCAAGCCGGAATCGGCGTGCCCGAGGTGGCGATCTACGACGCGCCGGAGGTCAATGCATTTGCCACCGGGATGAACAAGAACAAGGCGCTGGTCGCGGTCAGCTCCGGACTGCTCGACAAAATGACCCGCGACGAGGCCGAAGCCGTGCTCGGCCACGAAGTGACCCATGTCGCCAACGGCGACATGGTGACGCTGGCGCTTATCCAGGGCGTTGTGAACACGTTTGTGATTTTTCTGTCGCGCATCATCGGCAACATCGTCGACAAGGCCGTTTTTAAGACCCAGCGCGGCCATGGCCCGGCTTTCTGGATCACCTCGATCATCGCCCAACTGGTGCTCGGCATACTGGCCAGCATCATCGTGATGTGGTTCAGCCGCCGGCGCGAGTTCCGTGCCGATGCCGGCGGCGCCGCGCTGGCGGGCCGCGAGAAGATGATTGCCGCCCTGCAGCGGCTGAAGCAGGCGCACATGCCCTCGCAACTGCCGGACCAGATCAAGGCTTTCGGCATCAACGGCGGCGAAGGCTGGGGCATCAAGCGATTGTTCATGTCGCACCCGCCGCTGGACGAGCGCATCGAGGCATTGCGCGCTTCGCGTTGATATGGCGCGCTAAAGTCAGACCCCTAACCGCAGAGGCGCAAAGGCGCAGAGGAAACGCAGAGAAAACCAAACAATGCGTGTCAAAAAGCGGCAGGATTCCGATTTGCCCCACCCAGTCGATATATCGCGGTGGCGCGACCATCCAACTCTAAATGCATTTTCACCTCAATTTGCTTTGCTTTCCTTTGCGTTTCCTCTGCGCCTTTGCGCCTCTGCGGTGAAGATGTCGTCCCAGACTCACTTGCCGGCGTCGAGCACAACCGCGGCGCGGCCGGAGATCAATTCGTTGCTGCCGTCGGTGATGCGGAACTCATAGATCACCCGCGACTCATCGCCGAGCAGGCGCGCGGCCTCGATCACCAGGTCGCGGTCCACGTCGTGCAGGTAGCCGACGTTGCAGACCAGGTCGCGCACGCTGGCGAGCAGTCCTGCGCCGGCTTGTCTTCCTTCCAGCGCGGTAAGCGCGCCGTGCAGCGCCATCGCCTGCGCTGCGTATTCGATCCCGCAGACGGCGGCAAGGCGGCCATCGCGGCGCAGCGGATTGTCGGGATCGCGGTGGCTGCTCGCGGTACAGCAGATGCGCTCGGCATCCCAGCTTAACGCGGCATCCAGCAGGCACATCGATCCTGCGTGCGGAATCAGTTCGCGAATGCGCGATTTGTCGATCAGCACGGCGACACCGCGACGTCGATCGCCGTTCCGGCTACGTATTCCAGCACCACGACGTCTGGCCGGCGCCTGGCCAGTGCGGCAAGCAGCGGCAGGCCGCGCGCGCCGGGATTTTCCCGGCGCAGGCTTTCGAGTCCGGCATCGTCGAGGCGGGAAGTCTGGCCGCGATCGCGGCTGAGCGCGAGTTCCAGTCCGGCGATCGAACGGCTGTCGCGATCGCGGGTGAGCAGAAGCGCTGCCCCGAACGGCGCGGATACCGGGCGCACGCTGCGCAACGGTTCTGGATAAGGCAGGTCGTAGGCGATCAACAGCACCGCGTCCCCGGTGACGCCGATCTGTGTGGCCGCCTCGATCAACCCCGCGGCGAAGCTCCAGTCGAATGCGCACAGGCTGGTGGAGGGTGCGCGCGACCGCATGGCGATGCCCCAATAGCCCGATGGCGCGTTGTGAACGGAATTGTGGAATCGCGTCGGCGACACCTGCCGTTGCGTCCCGGCAAGGGTGACGCAGATCTCCTGGATGGCCTCGCCGTCGCTGCCAGAGGAAGTGAACACCGTGGGCAGTTCCGCGCCCGATCTGGCGCCGCCCGCGAGCGCATCCTGTCCCACCGCGATCGCCAGCTTGACCGGCACGCCGGTGCGCCGGCGCTCCACCGCAGGCAGCAGTTCCACCGCAGGCAGCGAAAGCTCGGCGGCACGGTAGGGCGCCGTCCCGGCAAGCACCGCGCGGCTTGCCGCCCATCCGGCAAGTCCCGGGGCGAGGATGCCGACGCTCTCGACGAAGACTCTCAACTGCCCGCCCGTCCCAGCACCAAGCTGCAGTTGGTGCCGCCGAAACCGAAAGCGTTGCTGATGACAAGGTTCGCTCTCGCGGGCCGGTTTTCCAGCAGGTACCGTAGCTTCATCGTGGCATCGACCGTGCGCGTATTGACGCTGCCCGGCAGGAAGCCACGCTCGATCGCCAGCGCCGAGATGATCGCCTCGATCGCGCCACAGGCACCCAAGGTGTGTCCGGCCCAGCCCTTGGTCGAACTGCACGGCGTGTCGCCACCGAACAGCGCGAACACCGCCTTGCCCTCGGTGGCATCGTTGCTCCGGGTGCCGGTGCCGTGCAGGTTGATGTAGTCGATTGCTTGCGGCGCGATGCCCGCATCCTTGAGCGCGCGTTCCATCGCCAGCCGTGCGCCCAGTCCCTCCGCATGGGGAGAGGACATGTGGTAAGCATCGCCGCTCTCACCGATGCCGAGCAGCCTGACCGCATCCGGCGGGGTGTGCCCATCGGATTTTTCCAGCAGCACGAAGCCTGCGCCCTCGCCGATCGAGATGCCATCGCGCTGCGCATCAAAGGGTCGGCAGGGCGACGCAGACAACAGGCCCAGCGAACCGAAGCCGTAAAGCGTGGTCAGGCAAAGGCTGTCCACGCCGCCGACCAGTGCGGCGTCGCACAGACCCGCGGCAATCATGCGCGCAGCGTTGCCGAATACCTTCGCGCTCGACGAACAGGCGGTGGACACCACCACTGCCGGACCGGTGAGGGCGAAGTAGGACTGGACGAAGCCGGCAAGCGAAAAGCTGTTCTGCGTGCCGGCGTAGCGAAAGTCCGGCGGCAGCGCGCCGCTTACCGGATCGCGGCGACGGTAGGCGAGTTCGGTCGAGAGGATCCCCGATGTGCTGGTGCCCAGGAAAACGCCGATGCGGCCGGCCCCGTGCCTCTCACGAGACTCGATCACCGCGTTTTCGAAGCCGTCCTGCCTCAGGCAAAGCTGGGCGATGCGATTGTTGCGGCAATCGAACGTAGTCAGGTCGGCGCGCACCGGCGCCAGCCGCTCGTCGGGTATCTGGCCGACGCAGGTGCGCAGTTCCGCGGTTTCGAACCTGCAGGGTGCCAGTCCCGAGCGCCGTTCGCGCAGGGCGTCCAGGCTGGCCTCGAGTCCTATGCCGGCGCTGCTGGCGATCGCCATGCGGCTGAAAAAAACACGCTGCACTCGCGGGTTCCCGTTGATGTGCGTTGACCGGCCGCGACGTCGCAGCGGTTCGCTGGCGAGGTTACGTGCCGCGGGATAGTGCGTCAACGTGCGGGCGCGCCGCCGCGTCGCGGGTCCCGGGTCAAGTCAAGCGGTTATAATCCGAAACGACGCATGCACCGACCGCATTTCAAAGGAAAAGATCGCAGAACATGGACACAGTCGAGCCCATGACCGCTCAGGAACGCGAACTCGCCGAGCTGATCGTGGCGGCGTTGAACCTGGAAATTGCCGCCGGCGAGATCGACCCGAATGCACCCATGTACCGCGAGGGTCTGGGACTGGATTCGATCGACATCCTGGAGATCGCGCTGGCGGTATCCAAGAAGTACGGATTTCAGCTGCGTTCCGACGACAACGACAACGTCAGGACCTTCAGCTCGCTGCGCAGCCTGAACGAGCATGTCCAACGCCATCGAGCCCGCTGAGCGGCGCGGCCGTGCCGGCCGGCGCCGCGGCGTGCTGCTGGCGGCGGCGCTGATCGCCTACCCGTTGCTGGTTCATCTCACGGTTTCGGCGCGTCCGGACGGCAGCCTGGGTGAATGGCTCATGGCGGCGCCGCTGATCGCGTTGCCGGTATGGTTACTTTTCCGCTCAAGGCAAGGCTGGATCGGTTTGCTGGCGCTGGGCGCGGTTGCTTTTGTTGGCTGGTGGGCGTGGCGTGCCGCCGGTGCCAGCCCAACCATCGTCTACCCACTGACGCATGTTTCGGTCTACCTGTTCCTGCTGTGGTATTTCGGCCGTACGCTGCGGCCCGGAAACGATAGCCTGATCACGCGGCTCGCAACTTACGTGCACGGCGCGCTGCCGGATGAAATCAAGGGCTACACGCGCCGGGCTACCTGGGCGTGGTGCCTGTTCTTCGCCGGGATGGCGCTGGCTTCGGTGCTGTTATTCGCCCTGGCGCCACTGGCGACCTGGTCGTTGTTTGCCAACGTGCTGAATCTGCCACTGGTCGCGGCCATGTACCTGGGCGAGTACGCTTACCGGCGGCTGCGTTATCCGGATTTTACCCATGCCTCGATTCCAACGGTGATCCGGGCGTTCCAGAAATTCGCCGGACCGGCGCAGGGTTCGGCCCGCAGCCGCTAGCGGGTTCGCCCGCAACCGGTCCACGCACGCGATCTTCATGGCAGCGATTCCCCTGATCAGCCATCGCCAGGCGAACGGCGTGGTCGCCTGGCGCGGTTCGCGCGCGGCAACCGTGGCGGATTTTCTAGGCGACATAGAGCGCGTGGCGCAACAGCTTCCTCCGCGGCGCTTTCTGGTCAACTTCTGCGCCGACCGCTACCGCTTCGCGGTCGGCCTGGCGGCGGCTCTGGCGCGCGGACAAGTCAGCCTGCTGCCGCCGAACCAGGCACCGGAAATGCTGCGCCAGCTCGAGCACGATTACCCTGAACTGTATGTACTGACGGATGCGCCGCGGCAGGACCATCGCATCGAACAAGTGGCGTATCCGGAATCCGGCACAGCGCGGAAAGCCTCGAGCGCCGTGCCGGCTTTCCCGGCGGACCTGGTCGCGGCGATTGCCTTTACCTCCGGCACCACCCGCCGTCCCACGCCACACCGGAAGACCTGGGGCGCGCTTGCGCGCGGAGCCGTCGGCGCGGCGCAGCGGCTCGGGCTGGATCGCGTTCGCGCGGCCACGCTGATCGGCACCGTTCCGCCGCAGCACATGTATGGACTGGAATTCACCGTTCTGCTGGCGCTGCACAACGGGCTGGCGCTGCATGCGGCGCGGCCGTTCTATCCGGCCGACGTGCGTGCGGTACTTGCGAACATTCCCGGCGATCGCGTGTTGGTCACCACTCCAGTGCATCTGCGCGCGCTGCTTGCCGAAGACACCGGGTTGCCGCCGCTCAAGCTCATCATCTGTTCTACCGCGCCGCTGTCCCCGGAATTGGCGGCACAGGCCGAGGCGCGTTATGCGGCGCCGCTGCACGAGATCTACGGCTTTACCGAGGCGGGGATGGTTGCTTCACGGCGCACGGTGGAGGGTCCCGAGTGGCACAGCCTGCCGGATCTGCGACTGCGCAGGGAAGGCGATGAGGTGCTGGTGAAGGGTGGCCACGTCGAGAGCGAAGTGCCGTTTGCCGATGTGATCGAATTGCGCGGCCCGGAGACTTTCGTGTGGCACGGACGCAGCGCGGACCTGGTCAATGTCGCCGGAAAACGCAACTCGCTTGCCCATCTGAATCAACAACTGAACGACATCGCGGGCGTGCACGACGGCGTGTTCTTCATGCCGGATGAAGGCAATGAAGGCGTCAGCCGGCTCACCGCGTTTGTGGTGGCGCCGGCGCTGTCGCGGGAGGCGCTGCTGCAGGCGTTGCGGCAGCGTGTCGATCCCGTGTTCCTGCCGCGCCCGCTGGTATTCGTCGATGCGCTGCCGCGCAATGCCACGGGCAAGGTACCGCGTGTGGCGCTCGTGCGCCTTGCGCGGAAGTCCATGTCGGCGACCGGGCATCGCTCCGCCATCGTCCGCAGGCTGTTTCCGGCCGATCATCCGGCGGCGCAAGGCCATTTCCCGGGGAACCCGATCATCCCCGGCGCGGTGTTGCTCGACGAGGTTATTGTCGCCGCCACCGGGCAGTTTCAGCTTCCTGAGTCGGGCTGCGCAGTGAATTCGGCGAAGTTTCTGCGCCCGGTGCGTCCCGGCGAAGAAGTTCTGATCCGCCTGGAACCCCAGGCGCAGGGCGCGATCCGGTTCGAGTGCAGGATCGGGGACGATGTGGTGCTGAGCGGAACCTTGCGACCCGGAACTTCGCAGCGCGAGGATGTTGCTTGAACCGGCAATGGATCGAGCAGCGCGAGCGCTCCAACGCCGCGGCGACGCGCCTGCTGGTCGCGGTGGCGCTTGGCCTTGGCCGCCCTTTCGGGCGGGCGCTGCTGTATCCGGTGTGCGCCTACTTTCTGATTTTCTCGGTCAAGGCCAAGGCGGCTTCGAAGAAATACCTGAGCAAGGTGCTCGGACGCCGTCCCGGTTTCACCGACCTGTTTCGCCATTACTACAGTTTCGCGACCGTTGCGCTCGATCGCATGTTCCTGCTGCGCGATCGATTCGACCAGTTCGATGTACGGGTCCATGGCGAGGAAATTCTGCTCGAGGCCCTGGCGCGCGGCGAAAACTGCCTTCTGCTCGGCGCCCATCTCGGCAGCTTCGAAGTACTGCGCGCGCTCGGCCGCGACCGCCGGGTGCAGGTTAGCCTGGCGATATTCGAGCACGCCAACCCCAGCGTCAACGCGCTGGCGAAAGCCCTCAACCCTGAACTGGATGGGTCGGTAATCAGCCTGGGTTCGCCACAATCCATGCTCGAGTTGCGCCAGCGTTTCGAGCGCGGCGACTGGGTCGGCATGCTGGGAGATCGCGGACTGGACGATTCGGCGACGGTGCAAGTGCCCTTCCTCGGCGAGCCCGCTCCGTTTCCGGTGGCGCCGTTCCGCATTGCCGCGCTGTTGGGCCGGCCGGTGGTGCTGATGGTGGGACTGTATCGCGGCGGCAACCGCTACGACCTGTGCTTCGAACGCCTCGTGGACGCGCCGAAGCTGGAACGCGCCACGCGCGATGCGACCTTGCGCCAGTGGGCTGAACTCTACGCCAGACGCATCGAGCACTACTGCAGGCTGGCACCCTACAACTGGTTCAACTTTTATGATTTCTGGGCCGATACGACGGCATCGCGCTGAAGCCGCGGCGGCCGCGCTGGTCTTCATCGCCGGACTGCTGGGCGGCGCCTGTTCCTGGGCGCAGGAACAGGCTGCCGGCTGGAGCCTCGAGAAACTGATGGGCGACCTGGGCCAGGTACAGAGTGCGAAGGCGCGCTTCGTCGAGCGCAAGTATCTGAAGGTTCTGAACGCGCCGCTGGAGTTGCGCGGAACGCTGACCTATAACGCGCCCGGCTGGCTGGAGAAACGCACGCTCTCGCCCAGGCCGGAAACGCTCACGCTGGACGGCGACAAGCTCACCATCGAAAACCAGGCGCGCCGGGAGAGCCGCAGCCTGCGGCTTCAGGATTACCCGGTGTTGCGGGCCTTCGTGGAGAGCATACGCTCGACCTTGAGCGGCGATATCCGGACGCTCGAGCGCTTCTATCGTGTGGAACTGGAGGGCGGGCGGGCGCAGTGGCGGCTGTACCTGGTGCCGCGCGACCAGGAGATGCGCACGGTGATCAGCCTGATCCGGATCGGCGGAAGCCGCGACCGCGTGGATCTGATCGAGGTCCAGGAAGCCAACGGCGATCGCTCGGTGATGAAGGTTTTCGAGGAAAACCGGTGACCGCTCCGGGACGGCTGGCCAGCGGTGTGTGGCTTGCGTTTGTGACCGCCTGCATCTTCGTCATCGCGCGCACGCAGTTCAGCACCGATCTCGCGGCCTTTCTGCCGCGCTCCCCCACGCCGGCGCAGCAGATCCTGGTGGACGAACTGCGCGACGGCGTGGTGTCGCGGCTGATCCTGATCGGCATCGAAGGCGCGCCGCAGGACCGGCTCGCCGCCGTAAGCCGGGGGCTGGCCGCCGGGCTGGAGCACGATGCGCGTTTTGCCTACCTGGCCAACGGCGCGCGGGACCGGTTGCGCGACGACGGTGAATTCCTGCTGCGCAATCGCTATCTGCTCAGCGGGGCGGTCGCGCCGGAACGCTTCAGCGTCGCCGGCCTGCGTGCGGCGCTGGAGCGTCAGCTCGACCTGCTCGGATCGCCGGTGAGCGTGCTGGTCGGGCCGCTGTTGCCGCGCGACCCGACCGGAGAGGTCCTGCATCTGCTCGAGCAGTTACGCGAGGAAGGCGGCCCGGACAAGCGCGGCGATGTCTGGTTCTCGCGCGACGGCAGCCGTGCGCTGCTGCTGGCGCAGACCCGCGCCCCGGGTTTCGACCTGGATGTGCAGGAGCAGGCGCATGCGGCAATCCGCGCGGCTTTCGAGCAAGCGGCGCGCGAACACCGTGCCGACGGCGCGCACTTGCTTCTCAGCGGCCCCGGCGTCTTTGCGGTGAATGCCCGCGCCGGCATCAAGCAGGATGCGCTGCGTTTTTCCCTGATTGCCACAGTCCTGGTGTCCGCGGTCCTGCTGGTCGCGTATCGCTCGGCGCGGGTGCTTGGGCTGACGCTGGTGCCGGTGGCGAGCGGGGTGCTGGCCGGCATCGCCGCGGTTAGCCTGGGCTTCGGCTCGGTGCACGGCGTGACCCTCGGCTTCGGCGCCACGCTGATCGGCGAGGCGGTCGACTACGCGATTTACCTGTTTACCAACACGGCACCGGGCAGCCCGCCACAGGCCGCGCTCAAGCGCATCTGGCCGACGCTTCGGCTGGGCGTGCTTACCTCGGTGTTGGGCTGCGCCGCGATGCTGTTCTCCGGGTTCCCGGGCCTCGCGCAGCTCGGACTGTTCTCGATCGCAGGACTGGTGACGGCGGCGGCGGTGACGCGCTGGGTATTGCCCGAACTGGTGCCGCGTGGCTATAGCGTCACGGCCGTGGACATGCTGGCGCCAGGCCTTCTGCGCCTGATCGCGCGCGGCCGGGCATTGCGCGTCCCGTTGATCGCAACTGTACTGGTGTTGGGCGTGTGGCTGGCGTTGCAGGGTGGGACCCCGTGGAACGACGAACTGTCCGGCCTGAGTCCGGTGTCGGCGTCCGATCAACGCATGGACGAGGCATTGCGCAACGATCTTGGAGCACCGGACGTGCGCCAGCTGGTCGTGGTGACGGGCGATTCCGAGCAGGCGGCGCTGCAAACGGCCGAGCGCGTCGGCGTTGTGCTCGCCGCACTCCAGTCCAGCGGCGTGCTGGCGGGCTACGATTCCCCGGCGCGCTATCTGCCGAGCGTGGCCGCACAACACGCCCGCCAGCGGGCGATACCGGATGCCGAAAAACTGCGGCGCGATCTGGCCAAAGCCGCCGCGGGTCTGCCGTTTCGTGCCGGAGTATTTGCGCCGTTCGTTGAAGATGCGCAAACGGCGAAGAGGCATCCCGCGCTGATGCGTGCGGACCTGCACGGCACCGCGCTGGCGTTGAAGCTGGACGCGCTGCTGGCGCAACGGCGATCACAATGGTTTGCGATGCTGCCGCTGCGCGGCGTGGCCGACGCCGCCGTGCTGGAGCGGGAAATCGCGCGCTTCGGTCCGCAAGGGGTGGTGTTGCTCGACCTCAAGCGCGAGTCCGATGCGCTGTATCAGGACTATCGCACGAGGGTGCTGAAGGTCGCGTTGCTCGGCGCGGCTGCGATTGCGCTGCTGCTGGCCACGGCGCTGCGATCCTTGCGGCGCGCCTGGGAAGTGCTTGCGCCGCTCGCCGCCGCCGTCATCGTCACCGTCGCGATCCTGATTGCCGGCGGCGACCGGCTCAACATCTTCCATGTGGTCGCGCTGCTGCTGGTGATCGGCGTGGGTTCCAACTACACGCTGTTCTTCGAGCGCCGCAACATGGTCAACGCCAGCCCGGAGCGTACCGTGACTGCGCTTTTTTTCTGCAACCTCTCCACCGTCATCGGCTTCGGCGTCATCGGTTTCGCCAGCACGCCGGTGCTCTCCGCCATCGGCTCCACGGTCGCGATCGGCGCGTTTCTGAGTCTGGTGTTCGCCGCGATTCTGACGGCAAAAAGCGAGAGGAAAGAGAAAAGATAAAAGAGGAAAGGCTAAAACCCGAAGGAACGGGTTCGGCATCGGTCTGTCCTGCTTTCCTCTTTCCTCTTTCCTCTTTCCTCTTTCCTCTTTCCTCTTTCCTCTTTCCTCTTTTATCTTTCCTCTTTCCTCTCTTTTCCCAGCTTCCTTGAAATCAACATCGGCAATCTGATCCAGAAACCGACGAACAACCGGGCGTGCATCCAGCTGAGCAGCGCGTTGTCGCGCAGGTAATTGAAATGCGACACGCCGCCTTCCTCGGGGCGGAAGTAGCGGACCGGCGCAATCAAATTGACCGGGCGTACACCGCGCCATACCAGCCGCACCGCGGCTTCGACGTCGAAATCGAAACGCCGCATCCAGCGCTGCGACTCCATCACCTGCAGCAGCGCCGCTGCCGGATAGACGCGCATGCCGAACAACGAGTCGCCGATGCCCGCCCACAGCGTTTCCAGGTTTGCCCACCAATTGGAAATGCGCCGGCCCACCACCCGCAGTCTGGGCGCGGTCGCGTCGAACATCGGTTTGCCCAGCACCAGCGCCTCGGGTTGCTGCGCCGAAATCTGCATGAATGCGGGGATTCGCTCGGCCGCGTGCTGGCCGTCGGCGTCCATCGTCAGCACGTGGGAGTAGCCTTGCGCCACCGCCGCGCGCAGGCCGTGCAGCACCGCGGCGCCTTTGCCCTGGTTGCTGGAGAGCACGAACACCCGTAGCCCTGCATCGGCGCGCGCGAGGGCCTGCAGCCGTTCCGCAGTGCCGTCGGTACTCCCGTCAACCACGACCCACACCGGCTCCCAGAAACGCCGCGTGTCGCGGACCGTTTCCAGGACCTTGTCGCCGGTGTCATAACTGGGGATCAGAACCAGATGCGTCTGCGAGCGATCAGGCATGGCGGATTGTTTTTGTTGGAATTGTCTGACGGCGTCATGCCGAAGTTGCAGAGCCGCCATTCTAGACCGCAATGCCTACGATACCGACGCGGCCCGGCGCGATTCGCGAGCGGCCCGTGGCTCGGCCAGGGCCGGCGTAGAGAGTTCCTGGCGATAGTAGTTTTCTAGCTTCGACACCAAGGCCTTCACGTCGCTTTCGGCAGTAAACCGCGTTCCCAGGCGCGCGCTGTAGAACAGCGGGAAGTCGGGTTTTTTCAGCAGCGGCCAGCCCTTGCACAGAAACGCGCTGTTGGATTCGATGAATACCGTTTGCACCGCCGCGCCGGATTTCTTCGCCATCAGCGCAAAGCCGCCCCTGAAAGCGTTGATTGGAGGCTCGCGCGTGCGCGTACCCTCGGGAAATACCAGCAACTGATGCCCGGCATGCAGTTCGTCCACCGACTGCCGTATCAGGTTTATCGGCGCGTCATTGCGAATGTAGCCTGAGAGTCGCGCGCCTCCGCCGAGGAAAAAGCTGTCCCATATCCCGGCTTTCATTATGCAGGCGGTTTGCGGCAGGCGCGAGATGATGAATACGGCATCCAGCAGGGAGGGATGGTTGGGCGCGATGATGATCGAACGGTCGCGGCCAAGCTGATCGAGCGCAACCAGGTCGATACGCGCCAGCCCGCTGGCCCTGAGCAGCGCCAGGAAGCCGCGAAAATGCACGCCCGTCATCCATCTGCCCAGCGGCACGCCGAAGCGGGCAGGAAGGAGCGGGTGCAACACCGTGCTGACCAGCGAAACCAGGGCACACCCGGTGCCGAAGTACAGGTATCCGAAGTAGAAAACGAAGTATTCGTAAGCCAGGCGCGCCGGGCGGCCCAGGAACCACAGCGGCGCCCGCTCGAAGTCGCGGTCCGGCGATGCTTGCGGCATCGTCACGTCCTGCCCTGCCGTGCCCGGCAGCTGCCGATGCTCCTGTGAAGATTCATTCATTGTCTGGCGCAAACGCGTTCACTCTTCCGCCTCGACCATCCTCTGAGATCTTCCGAGAATCCACGCGATCGCAAAGCCCGCGGCAAACGATTCATTTTGCCGGACCAGAGGGCTGGCTTCGAATGTTGCGCCCGCGAGCGTATCCAGCCGCACGAAGCCGCCCACCCAGAAGGAACGAAAGCGCTTGCCGGCGGCGCCGAGGATCTGGCTGCCGGCGTAGCCGCCATCGGCGTTGAAGGCGGGACGTTGCGGCGTGGCGAATTCCGGAGCCACGCCGTAGAAATAGTTGTGATAACGCTTGTCGCCGTACAGTGGTCCCGCCGCGAGGCCAAGGTTCCAGCCTTCGCCGGGCCAGATACCACGAAAGTCCACATTGAGTTGCGGCTGGAACACCCAGCCGATGTTTTTCGAGTGCGAGAAGTCGGAAGCAATCACGGTGCGCGCCGGAAGTCGCAGCGTCACTTCGATGCCGCGGTCGGGTTTGCGCAGGAGTTTGATATCGAGTCGCGGCCCGATTTCGAGCGTCGGATCCAGGTCCGGCATGCCGCGCCGCGCGGCGTTGTCGGAACTGTCCACGGGGATCGAGCCGTTCACACTCAGGTGCAGATCCACCCGGTCGGTCCTGAAGAACTTCCCGCGCAGTCCTTCGCGGTCGGCCCGCAACAATTCGCCGCGATAGACGACGTAGGGTAAGGGGAGCACAAGCACGCGGCGCTCGTCCGCTCCGCGGTAGTCGGGAAAGTCGATCGCTGCCACGCCGGCGCCGGCTTCCCAGAGCGGCAGTTCGGCCGAACCTGCGACCGGCGTTACAACCATCATGGAAAGTACCAACGCACCGCATGGGAGGGTATTCCATCGCAGTGGCGGAATCCGGCCCCGTCGCCGCTGTTTCACGCGTGTGCCGGAGACTCGTCCTGCCGCTCGCGTATCGCCCGCTTGCGCCCGCGCCAGGCGTTGAAGGTGCGCCACGGGTGGGCAAGATTGCTCAGGTAATACAGGCACTTGAAGACACCCAGGCTGCCGTGGATCGGCGTGCCGCGGAACAGGTCCCCGGAAAGAAGCGACAGCAGTGCCTCTTGCATACGCAGCAGGTTCTGCGGCCCCATGAACAGGTCGCGAATGGTCGGATTGGTCATTCGGAATATGAACCAGGAGAATTCCTTCATTCCTGTGCGCACGTTCTCGTCGAAACTGCGCAGGGCCGCGTCGGCCGTGGCCGGATCGCGGAGGCTGGCATCCACCGCTTCGGCGCCGAGGAAGGCGCTGTTCATCGCCAGCATTACGCCGGAAGAAAACACGGGGTCCACGAAGGCGAACGCGTCGCCGAGCATGATGTGGCGATCGCCGTACATGCGCTCGGAGTAATACGAGTAATTGCCGGTGGCGGTGGCCCCGGTGCCCAGCGTCGCATCGCGCAATCGTTCGGCGAGTGCAGGGCAAAGCGCGATGGTGTCGAGCAGGAAGCGCGCAGGATCGGTCTTTCGGGTCTTCATGTAATACGGCCACCACACCGCGCCGACGCTGGTTGCCCCGTCGCTCAGGGGAATGAACCAGAACCAGCCGTGCTCGAACCAGAAAATGCTGATGTTGCCTTCCTCTTTGCCCGGCAGGCGCTTCGCCCCCTCGAAATGGCCGTAGATCGCCGCGCTGTTGTGGCGGGAATTGCGGCGCTTGATGCCGAAGCGGTTGGCCAGAAAAGTGTCGCGGCCGGAGGCGTCGACGAAGAAGCGGGCACGCCATTCGCGTGCGCCGCCTTCTTTGGTCGCGGCACGGACGCGCAAGTCTTCGCCGGACGGAAACTCCACGCCGGTCACCCGGCACTCCTCGAAAGCATGCGCGCCCCTGGTGATGCAGTTGCTGAACAGGATGAGGTCGAAGACGGATCTGCGAACCTGGTAGGAATAGGGGAAGGCCTTGTCCCAGGCGTTGCAGAAATTGAGAGTGACCGGCGCCCCGTGCTGCGGCGAAGTGAATTCGGCGCCGTACTTGATCAACCCGATGCGCTCCACTTGCTCCCTGACTCCGAGCCTGTCAAGCATCGGCAGGTTCATCGGCAGCAGCGATTCGCCGATGTGGAAGCGCGGATGGCGCTCCTTGTCCGCGATCACGACGTTCCAGCCGCGTTCGGCGAGCAGGGCGGCGATGGTCGAACCTGCGGGACCGCCTCCGAGAACGAACACGTCGCAACGCGAAGCGGCGCAATGCGCCTCAGCAGCCGGCGCAATCACGCCGGCATCCCCGGAGCGCAGAATTGCGATGCTGTTGTCGACATTTCCGGTCAGAAAGCGGGTTCGGGTCGTGTGGCGAATATTACCCGCAGCAAACCGCAGACCCAAGAGAATATTTCCGGCAGAATTCGGCAATGATTGATGCAACGAGGGCGAAACGCGCACTGGTGACCGGCGGCAGCGGTGCAATCGGCGTGGCGATCTGCCGCATGTTCGCGGCCCGGGGCTTGCAGGTGATCGTGCACGCCAACAGCCGGCTGGAGGCCGCGGAAGGGCTCGCCGCGGAATTGTGCGCGGGCGGGGCGAAGGCGCAGGCAGTGTAACGGCCGTGAATGTCGTGAAGGCCGTGAAGCAAGAACACGTGAATGCCGCAAATGCCGCAAATGCCGTGAATGTCGTGAAACAAGAAGACGTGAATGCCGTAAAGAAACCGTGGTTTTACGATTCACGATATTCACGGTATTCACGATACTAGTTCCGGCATATTAGTTACGACGTAACCTGAAGGTTAGTCTCCACTGAAACCTTCGGTTTTCTGAAGGTTAGCCTTCACTGAAACTTCCTTCGTCGTTTTCACGATATTCACGGTATTCACGGCATTCACGATATTCACGGCACTTATGCATTGGGACATTTTCTGCAACGTCGTCGACAATTTCGGCGACATCGGCGTGAGCTGGCGCCTGGCACGCCAGCTTGCCGCCGAACACGGCGCCGAGTTGCGGCTGTGGGTCGATGATCTGGCGACCTTCAGGCGGCTGGCGCCGGCGCTCGATCCCGGAGCCGACATGCAGTCGCTCGACGCCATCGAGGTGCGGCGCTGGGTCACGCCGTTTCCGGCGCTGGAGCCCGGCGATGTGGTGGTGGAGACTTTCGGGTGCGAACTGCCGGCTTCGTATGTCGAGGCCATGGCCGCGCGTGCGCCGCCGCCCGTGTGGGTCAATCTCGAGTACCTGAGCGCGGAGCCCTGGGTCGGCGGCTGCCATGGCCTGCCGTCGCCGCATCCGCGGTTGCCTCTGACGAAGTTCTTTTTCTTCCCTGGCTTCGCCTCCGGAACCGGCGGGGCGCTGATCGAGAAGGGACTGGCCGGACGGCGGCTGGAATTCCAGTCCGACGCGGACGGCGTGGCGCGGTATCTAGCCTCGCGCGGCGTTCCGCCGCGGGCGCAGGGGGAGCAGTTGGTCTCGCTGTTCTGTTATACGCAGTCGCCGGTAGCTGCGCTCCTGGACGCCTGGGCCGCCGGCGGGCGCCCGGTGCGCGCGTTTGCGTTCGCCGGCACCGCAGTCGCGGATGTGCTCGCGGCGCGCGGCCTGGCGGGAGGCGGGCGCGACGGCGCACTCACCGCGCAAGTGCTTCCCTTCCTTTCGCAGGACGACTACGACCGCATGCTGTGGTCCTGCGACTGGAATTTCGTGCGCGGCGAGGATTCCTTCGTGCGTGCGCAGTTGGCGGCACGGCCATTGGTCTGGCAGGCCTATCCGCAGGCCGGCGATGCGCACCGGCTGAAGGTCGAGGCCTTCCTCGCCCGCTATCTCGAGCATGCCGGCCCCGGCAGCGGCGCGACTGTGACCACGCTGTGGGCGGTGTGGAACGGGTTTGCCACGGTCAAAGGGCTGGCGGCGGCCTGGGCAGCCTGCACCGGGCCGGAATATCTGGAACTGGCGCAGCGCTGGGAAAAACGTCTCGCCGCGCCCGGCGATCTGGCCGGGAATCTGGCTAAATTTTGTTCGGAAAGGCTATAATTCGACGCTTTTTTCGCCCAACCCACTAGTGTCAGGAAACACGATGAGACAGGCACAGGAACTGCGGGCCGGCAACGTGATCATGGTCGGCAAGGATCCGATGGTCGTGCAGCGCGCCGAATACAACAAGGGCGGCCGCAACTCAGCCGTCATGAAGATGAAACTCAGGAACCTGCTGACCGGCGGGGTCAGCGAGGTGGTCTACAAGGCCGACGAAAAGCTCGAGAACCTGGTCCTCGACCGCAGGGAGCTGACGTACTCGTATTTCGCCGAGCCCTCGTACGTGTTCATGGATGCCGAGTACAACCAGTACGACGTGGACAAGGAGAACATGGGCGACGCGCTCAACTACCTCGAGGAGGGCCTGCCCTGCCAGGTGGTGTTCTATGACGACAGGGCGATCTCGGTGGAGCTGCCCAACACAGTGGTGCGGCAAATCACCTACACTGAGCCGGCCGTGCGCGGCGATACCTCGGGCAAGGTGCTCAAGCCCGCCAAGATTGCCACCGGCTTCGAAGTGCGCGTGCCGCTGTTCTGCGCCATCGGCGACAAAGTCGAGATCGATACCCGCACCGGCGAGTACCTTAGCAGGATCAAGGGCTGAACCCACCTCACCCCGCACGCAGACCCGAGAATCACGTTTCTTACCACGGAGGACACGGAGGACACGGAGGAAAAAAAACGAGGAAAAACAAACTGGGGTTACAAGCGGGATGACTGTTCGCCAATCTGTGCCGCCAACCTTCGCTGCGATGGATCATCAGCCAATGCAGGGTTCTAACTCCAGCATGTTTTTTCTTGCCTTTCCTCCGTGTCCTTATGTGTCTTCGTGGTGAGTTCTTCGATTGTCGAAGTAGGTTTAAGACGTCGGCGGCCGAATACCGGCACTCCGGTGTGCGCGCCGGAGAAATCTATTACCGGAGCGTTCTCGACCGTTTCAGATGAAGGGACACCTGTTCTGGATCGCGGTCTGGGTCGGCCTGGTGTTCGCCGGGTATCTCGTGACCGAGCGCATGATGGTGCCGCCACCGGTCGCTCGTTCGCTGGTTGATGGAAGACAGGAGATCGTGATTCCGGTCTCGCGCGACGGCCACTACCACCTCGACGGCGCGGTGAACGGTGTGCCTCTGCGATTGATGATCGACAGCGGCGCCAGTTACGTATCGGTCGGCGCGGAGTTTGCCCGTGCGGCCGGATTGCCGGAAGGTATCTCCGGCTATTTCAGCACCGCAAACGGTACGGTCGAGGGCCGAATGGTGAGAAACCAGACCGTAAAAGCGGACGTATTCGAGCTTTCCGGCCTTTCCGTTGCGGTGATGCCGGCGTACGGCGGAGAGGGCCTGCTTGGCCAGAATTTCCTGCGTCATTTCGAAGTGTCGCAGGCCGGCGGCACACTGCGCCTGCATATGCGACCGGGTGGGGCGAATCGAACCGGCGATGCGACGCAGTGAACTGGTCGGGCGCCGCGTCGGTGCTCCACACCGACAGAACAGTCGGTACGCGCTCGGAGAATCCGGACGTGGCAATGTTTCATCCGGGAGCGCGACAAACGTCTCGTGCCACGGAGAAGCTCAGACGGTCAGAACTGCGGTTGCGCAGAAAACCAGGATGAGGGTTCGCATTAGGGACGCCGTTCGGGAAACTTTCTTGTAGGTTATGGCGCCCCGAACACGAATCGAACGTGCGACCTACCCCTTAGGAGGGGGTTGCTCTATCCACTGAGCTACCGGGGCGTAGGGGCGAATTCTAACCGATAAGGTAACCAGGTCCGAGGGCCGAGGTACGAGGCCCGAGTGATCTCAGGCACAATCCGGTTTGTCTCGGCCCTCGTACCTCGGCCCTCGGACCTTACTTTGAAATCCCGCCTTCCCCGCACCGTGATCGTGCTCGGCTTCGTCAGCCTGTTCAACGATCTCGCCTCCGAAATGATCGTGCCGCTGATCCCGATCCTGCTCGCCGGCGTTCTGGGTGCCGGCGCGATCGCATTGGGGCTGATCGAGGGCGTTGCCGATGCGGTGGCGAGCTTTCTCACGCTTTGGTCCGGGCGTCACTCCGACCGCTTGGGAGGACGGCGAAAAGCGTTGACGCTGGCGGGTTATGCGTTGTCGAACATCGCCCGGCCGTTGCTTGCGTTCGCCGGTTCGTTGGCGTCGGTGCTGCTGTTGCGCAGCGTGGATCGGGTCGGCAAGGGACTGCGCAGTGCGCCGCGCGATGCGCTGGTGGCCGATGCTACGTTCGCGGACATCAAGGGTTATGCCTACGGTTTCCATCGCGCGCTCGACAATTCCGGCGCGGTGGGCGGCAGCCTTGTCGCCGCCGCGGTGCTGGCATGGTCCGGGCTGCCGCTTGCGCAGGTGATCATGCTGTCCGCGGTACCGGGATTTCTCGCCGTGGCGCTGATTGCGGTCGGCGTTCGCGAACCACGGTCTGCGCCGGCAGCCGTGCCGCGCGCACTGGCGCCGCTGCGCTGGGGTGCGCTGTCTCGCGGCATGCGGCGCTATCTGCTGGTGCTGGCGTTGTTCACGTTCGCGCGCGCCTCGGAGACGTTCATCGTTCTGCTCGGTTACCAGATGGGGACCGGCACGGTCGAGCTGCTGTTGCTCTGGGCCGCGCTCAACCTGGCCAAGGCGCTGACTTCGACGGCGGGCGGCAGGCTTGCCGACAGCATGGGAAGAGGGCCGCTGATGCTGCTCTCGTGGACCGCGTTCGCCGCCTGTTTTCTGCTGTTCGGCAAAGTGGATTCCGGCATCGGGTTGTGGACGGTGACCATCGCCTACGGTTTGTTCTTTGGACTGGGCGAGGGCGCCGAGAAGGCGCTGATCAGTGACTTTGCCGCGCCTGCGGAGCAGGGCACAGCGTTCGGCTGGTATTACCTGATGCTCGGGCTTGCGGCGATCCCGGCAGGCCTGCTGTTCGGCGCCGTCTGGCAATTCCAGAGCGCGGCGATGGCTTTCTTCCTGGCGGCCGCCATTGCCGCCGTCGCGGTGCTGTTGCTTCGCGGCTGGGCCTGGCCCTCGAAAGTCTAGATCTTCACCGCTAAATCTTCACCGCAGAGGCGCAAAGGCGCAGAGGAAACGCAGAGAAAACCAAACAAAGTATGTCAAAAAGCGGGAGGATTCCGATTTGCCCCACCGAGTCGATGAATCACCGTTGTCGCAACTATCCGTTTGTATTTTTGTCTTTCCATCCAATTTTGATTTGCTTTCCTTTGCGTTTCCTCTGCGCCTTTGCGCCTCTGCGGTTAAGGTTTAGTCAATGCCGATAGCAGCGTTCGAAAACGTCTCGCTCGCCTATGGTCATGTGCCGTTGCTGGACCACGTTGATCTGGTGATCGAGCCGGGCAGCCGCATCGGCCTGATCGGCCGCAACGGCGCCGGCAAGTCGAGCCTGCTGAAAATCCTCGCCGGGCTGGCTGCGCCCGACGACGGCCGGGTATGGCGGCGGCCGGGGCTGCGCATCGGCTTCGTTGCGCAGGAGCCGGTGCTCGAATCCGGCCACACCGTGTTTGAAGCCACGGTCGCGGGGTTGGGCGGACTCGCCGACCTGCTCGCTTCGTATCAGTCGGCGGCGCACGTGCTCGAACGCTCGTCCCACGACGACACGGCCATGGCCGCCATGCAGTCGGCGCAGGAAGCGCTTGAGCGGCGCGATGGCTGGAACATGCAAAGCCGGGTGGAGGCGGTGTTGTCGCGTCTCGGCTTGCCGGCGGATGCCCGCGTCGAAACCCTTTCCGGAGGCACGCGTAAGCGCGTGGCGCTGGCACGCGCGCTGGTTGCCGATCCGGAACTGCTGGTGCTCGATGAGCCCACCAACCATCTCGACCTGGATTCGATCGAGTGGCTGGAAGAAACACTGATCGCATTCGCGGGTGCGTTGCTGGTGGTCACGCATGATCGTGCATTCCTGGACCGCGTGGTCACCGGCATCATCGAACTCGACCGCGGCCGGCTCGCGGCTTATCCCGGCAGTTTCGCCGATTACGAGCGGCGCAAGGCCGGGCAACTGGCGGCCGAGGCAGTGAGCAATGCGAAATTCGACAAGCTGCTGGCGCAGGAAGAAGTGTGGATCCGCAAAGGCATCGAGGCGCGCCGCACCCGCAACGAAGGCCGGGTGCGCCGTCTCGACCGGCTGCGCGAAAAGCGCGCGGCGCGGCGCAATCGCCAGGGCCAGGTTAGCATGGCGGTCGCCGAGGGCGAGCGCTCCGGTCAACTGGTGGCCGAACTCGAGCATGTCACCAAGCGTTACGAAGATCGTTCCGTGGTCGAGGATTTCTCCTGCCGTATTCTGCGCGGCGACAAGGTCGGCCTGATCGGTCCGAACGGCATCGGCAAGTCGACGCTCATCAAACTGATCCTGGGCGAGGTCGCGCCGGACTCCGGCGCTGTCCGCCGCGGCAGCCGCCTGGGCGTTGCCTACTACGACCAGTTCCGCACCCGGCTCGACGAAGAGTCCACCGTGGCGCAGACCATCGCACCCGGATCTGACTATGTCGAAATCGACGGCGCGCGACGGCACGTGATGACCTACCTGGGCGATTTCCTGTTTTCTCCGGAGCGCGCCCGTGCCCCGGTAAAGGCGCTCTCCGGCGGCGAGCGCAACCGCCTGCTGCTGGCGCGGCTTTTCAGCCAGCCGGCGAACCTGCTGGTGCTCGATGAGCCGACCAACGACCTCGACATCGATACGCTGGAATTGCTGGAGAATCTGTTGCAGGAATACCGCGGCACCGTGCTGCTGGTGAGTCACGACCGGGTGTTCCTGGACAACGTCATCACCGACTATATTGCCGCCGAGGGAGCGGGGCGCTGGAGCAAGAATCCCGGCGGGTTTGCGGACTGGAAGCGCATTGCCGATAAACGCGCCTTGGCCGCACGCGTGCAGAACGTTCAATCGGCTCCGGTGCCGGCGCATGAACGTGCCGGTTCCGGTCGTGTGCGCAAACTCAGCTTCGCCGAAGCAAAGGAACTCGAGGGCCTGCCGGCGCGCATCGAGGCGCTGGAGCGGGAACAGGCGGACGTCGGCAGGCGGCTTGCCGACCCGGCGCTCTACCGGGAACAGCAACAGGAAGTGCAGCGTCTGAACCAACGCTACGCCGCGATCGACCGCGAACTCACTTCCTTCCTGGCGCGCTGGGAGGAGCTGCAAGCGGTCTAGGGAAGCTCTGCATAAGTCCCGCATGCGCGACCGAGGCGATTCGGGTCGAGGGCAAGACGGCGAGGACGCCGTGTAGCCGGCCTACATAAGGAGGAGCCGACGCAGACATCGGCCCGAATCGCCCGGTCCCTCGAAAGAGTCGAAATGTCATTGGGTTGTGCC
>CAYNFN010000164.1:0-17701 GCA_964396485.1 uncultured Alcaligenaceae bacterium | reverse complement strand
GGCATCAAGACCGCTTTTGTTCACGCCGATATCGCTGCGCGGGGTGACGCTCAAGAACCGCGTGGTCATCTCGCCGATGTGCCAATACTCGGCCAGTGACGGACTGGCCAACGACTGGCACTTCGCCCACCTCGCCAAGTTCGCGATCGGCGGCGCCGGGCTCGTCTTCGCCGAGGCCGCCGCCGTTGAAGCCAACGGCCGCATCACCCACGGCGACCTCGGCATCTGGTCGGACGCGCACATCGCGCCATTGAAGCGCATCACCGATTTCATCAAGTCACAGGGTTCGGTGCCGGCGATGCAGCTCGCGCACGCAGGCCGCAAGGCTTCGATGCAACGCCCGTGGGACGGCAACGGGCCGATCAACGAAACCGACCGCGCGCGCGGCGAAGACGTGTGGCCGGTGGTCGCTCCCAGCCCGATTCCGATGGACAGCGGCTGGCTTACGCCGCACGAGCTCACGGTGAGTGAAATTCGCCAGGTCCAGGAGTCTTGGAAAAAGGCCGCGTTGCGCGCGCTCGCCGCAGGATTCGACTTGCTCGAGATGCATTCCGCGCACGGCTATCTCGGCCACGAGTTTCTCTCCCCGCTTTCCAACATGCGCAGTGACCAATACGGCGGCGACCTCAAAGGCCGAATGCGTTTCAGCCTGGAACTGGCGGAGATCCTGCGCGCCGTCTGGCCGCACGACAAACCGCTGTTCGTGCGCGTATCCTCGCTGGACGGCGTCGAAGGCGGCTGGACGCTGGACGACACCGTGGCGCTGGCGAAGGAACTCAAGGCGCGCGGCGTGGATGTGCTCGACTGTTCCTCGGGCGGGTTGATGGGTTCGGCTACCGCAGCGCGGGTGAAGCGCAGCCCCGGCTTCCAGGTACCGTTCGCGGAGCGCGTCAGGAAGGAAGCCGGCATGACGACCATGGCGGTGGGCCTGATACTCGATTCGCATCATGCGGAGCAGGTGCTGCAATCGGGCCAGGCCGATCTGATCGCAGTGGGACGCCAGGCCTTGTACGACCCGAACTGGGCGCTCCACGCCGAAGTCGCGCTGGGCGTGGAAGGAGAATACAAATCGTGGCCTGTGCAGTACGGCTGGTGGCTGGACAAACGGCAGCACATACTGGCGCCTGAGGCGAAGGAAAAGGCGACGGCATAAGAGCCGTGACGACGTGACGGAGTGACGGGGTGATGAGGCAATACCTGAACCAAGATTGTCGCGGTCGCGACGGCAACCCCATACTAAGCGCAGATTGCTGTGGAATAACCGAAATGCACGGTCTGATAAAATCAAAAAACCAATTGATGTCGCGCTTCCGTGCCTTTGCGTCGTCACGCCGTCACGTCGTCACGATCGTCACGGCCTTTTCAAGGAACTTCTATGGCCATTGACGGAATGAATCACTTCACGGTGCTCACCGACGACATCGATGCCACCCGCAACTTCTACGTCGGCATTCTCGGGTTGAAGGAGGGTTACCGGCCGCCGCTGGGATTTCCGGGCACCTGGCTGTACGCCGGCAATCAGCCGGTGCTGCATGTCATCGCCGGCAGGCCGCTGCCGGCAAATCCCGCCGGCGTGCTCGACCACATGGCGTTTTCCGCCTCGAATCTCCCCGATGTAGCGGCGAAGCTGAAGGCGAACGGCACCAAGTACGACCTTAGGAAACAGCCGGACTCGGGCGTATGGCAGTTGTTCTGCTTCGACCCCAGCGGCGCAAGAGTCGAACTGGACTTCGCGCCGGGGGAGAAATCGCCGGCCTGACGGCCCCTGTCGGAGCGGCTGCGAGTGAATTCAGCGAAAAACCACAGGTGAGTAAGCCGGGATTCTTGGTGGGTTGCCGGCTGCGGGCGTGCGCCCCTGTTTCCCTCGAAAAAAATAAGCTGCCCGGCGAAGCGGTTCGCGAACCCGGCGCGAGGTGGGATTGGTGCGCCAGCGTTCTCCCGCGCAAAGAACTGGACACGGCTTGCATCCAGCGCGGTGACAAGCACCACTTTCGTGGTGACCGCTTCGACCTGCCTTGCAGTCCGCTCGGGGGGGCGGTTGCCGTCGGATCGTTCAGGGTTGCGCCGGACGGGAGGCGAGCGACGCAACGCTGACGACAATAACGGCAAGGCTAGACAGATGCGACCGGGACAGCTTATTGCAGCAAACTTCCGTCTTTTTCTTCTCCGGGCCAGCCGTCCAGGGAACGGGCCGACCTTGGCGTTTCTGTTTGCTACCCGATCTCACGCTAGCTAAAGCAAACTGGAAAAGCAAATCTATCAAAGTGTCAGGTTTGACTAATATTCTTTCTAATCATAGTCTTGTAATCGGCCACGACCGCCATCGGGCCAAAAACATTTTCCAGGCGCGGCGGCGGCGCTTATTCGATTTTGACTGATCAGATAGGGCCTATATTGCTGCAACGCAACAAATACAAGCCCCGGATGATTTCTGGCTAGAAAGAATCTCACGTAAAAACAACAAAATGGATATTTGCAGCGCTGCTGCTGGCAGTCCACTGGGCCTTCGCCAGGAAAAAGAGGAAAGAGGAAAGCCAGAGGGGCAAAAGTAAAACAGCGTGCTGCGTATTGCGGAGAAGCGAGAGGAAAGGGATAGGCCGAGCGAAAGCCGGGATTAGACCCTGCTTTTTCGTTCCCCTTTTCCCTGTCTTTTGCTTTTTCGCAGCACACAGCATTCTTTTTAATACCCCCTTGAAGGGGTACGCAGCACACGGCACTGGGCTTTTTCGCCCTTACTTTCCTCTTTCCTCTTTTCTCTGTCCTCTCGCCTTTTCTCGGCCCTCCGTCCTCAGTCCTCCGTCCTCAGTTCTCAGTCCTCGGCGCTCGGCCCTGCTTTTCTCGCACCGATCAGAGCGGCTTGCCGTTCATGCATGCTTCGTAAACGAGATCGCCGTACGTTTGTACCGGAAGAGGCTCGGCGCCATTGTTTCTCGCGTTGGTGAGCCAGAGATAGGCGTCGTCGAGCGTCCTGTTCACAAAGTCGATCTCGTTCTGTGTTTCGTCGCCGTGCCACACGATCTTCACCTCCTCGCGCGGTTTGCCCTGCTCGAAATAGTAATAACCGGTGACCTGCAGCTTCGCGGTGTAGATGCACAGATCGAACTGGTTCATCTGCGTGATGCGGTCTGCATGCACCGTATACGGGAGCAGCAGGACCGACAGCAAAACGAGGACATTTGTTCTCATCGGCGCCTCTTGCGAGAGCGAGTAAAGCTGCGGCGCAGCACGATCAAAGTTTAGCAGAAGGAAAAACGTCGTCTATGATTAAGGGTAGGCAGGCACCGCGCGTACCAGCGGGTCAAGAACGCACGAGCAGCAAAACCCCTTTGCCCTCGAATGGCGCGCGGCGACTGGAGGTAACAATGATCCGAAGCCATGCTTGCGCATTCGGCCTATTTGCCCTGACCAGTATCTGGGTCGCCCAGGCCGCGGCCCACCCCCTCACACTCGCGGAATGCGCGGAAGGCGGCGAATTCATTCGCAATGCCGCCCTCGCGCGCGATGCCGGCGCCAGCCGCGAGTTCTTCGTCAGCAAGCTCGAGGAAGACCTGTTGCTCATCCAGGCGTTCCCGCCGCAGTTGCGCTGGTTCGTGCAGGACGCCGTGGACGAGGAGTTCCTAAGCCGGAGAGTGGAAAGAGTCTTCGACCTGCCGCTGAAACCCGAGCAGCACGAAGCCGCGTTCATCAGCGACTGCATCCAGACCCCTGCTTTCGCCGAAGAAAGCGACGTCTAGCGCAGCACAGCGCAATTTAAAAGGGTCTGCGAAATCACAGGCCCTTCCTGTGCCTGGTACGCCAAACAAGATGGATCTGGGCACTGGATCGAGGTCCTTTCGGTATTTTGAATGACTGTGCTGGACCCGATGCCGAGAGCCAGGAATAGATGTTGCGGTGCACGTGGCCGCTGCGCGGATCCTCGGTTGGCGTGAGCTGATCGGCCGCTCGACTCAGAGCCGTTCGATTTGCCTTCGCGAGCGAAACCGGACTAAACTTTTGACCCGCAACCCTCGCTCAATGGAGAAACCCATGAGGCTTTATTACCATCCTGCATCTACCACTAGCCGGATCGTCCAGCATTTTGCGATGGACCAGGGCATCGATCTCGATTACAAGGTTATCGACCTGTTCACCGGCGAGCATCTCAAGCCCGAGTACGCCAGGATCAATCCCAACTGCCTCGTTCCGGTACTCGAGGACGGCGACTTCCGGCTGACGGAAAGCTCCGCCATCCTCAAGTACCTCGCCGACAAGGTGGGCTCGCCCGCCTATCCGAAGGATCTCAAGGCGCGCGCGCGCGTCAACGAAATGATGGACTGGTTCAACTCCAACAGCTACAGGGACTTCGCCTACGGACTGATCTATCCGCAAACGTTTCCGCATCACAAACGGCCGAACGACGAGATCCAGTCGGGGACGCTTGACTGGGGCAAGCAAAAGACCCAGGCATGGCTAAAAATCCTGGATGAAAACCTGATTGGCCCGAAGAAGGCATACTTATGCGGCGACACGATCACGCTGGCGGATTACCTGGGCGCAGAGATGATCGCGCTCGGTGGCCTCATTCGCTGCAGCTACGCCGCCTATCCGAACATCGAGCGCTGGCTGCGAAATATGAAGGCGCTCAAGAGCTGGCCCAAGGTGCACGAGGCAATCGAAGGATTCGCCGCCTCGCTCAAGGATAAGTCCTTCGTCGCTATTTGAGTCCATTACGGGAACGGGGGGCTTTTATGATCCATCGCTTGCACCACAATGCTTACCGCTGCCGCGATTCGGAAGAGACGCGCAAATTTTATGAGGGCTTCCTCAAACTGCGGCTCGCCGGGACCCTGGAAATAAAGGAAACGAAAAGCGGCCGCAAGACCGAGACGCTGCACACTTTCTATGAGCTCGGCGACGGCTCCTACCTGGCGTTTTTCGAAGCCCCGGACATGCCGTTCGAGTTCAAGGTCCAGAACGATTACGACCTTCACATCGCTCTCGAGGTCGACCCGAAGACCCTGCACGACATGCTTGCCAAGGGCAAGGCGGCGGGAATCGAGACTCGCGGCGTCTCGGACCACGAATTCATTCACTCCATCTATTTCCGCGATCCGAACGGCTACGTGATCGAGCTTGCGGCCAAGATGCCGGACCACGACCGCGCGATGGATCCGGCGGTCAACGGCGCGAGGGAGAAACTCGATCGCTGGACCGCCGCCAAGCAGCGGCGGACCGCAGGCGTGTCCTGAGCAGGCAGGCGGCGGCTAACGGCCTGGCGCAAGGGAAGAACGCTTAGACCTGCTCGGCCCACTGAACGTCAAACCAAATTTTCATATCGCGCAACCGAACGGATTCAGAGTGTGCACGAGGTGTGTGAGGGGGCGCCAGAAGGACACGGCCTGAAACGAAAAGGGCTTGCGATTTCGCAAGCCCTTCAGAATATGGCGCGCCGGACAGGATACATCTGGGCACTGGATGGAAGCTGTTCGACTCCCCTAAGGGGTGCCGACAAGGATGAAATCGGGCGCTGGCAAGAGTCACTGACGTTCGAGCTACGGCCGTAGCCCGTCAGGGACGTCGGCCTTCAACGAGTGGTTAGCTGCCAACTTGAATGCGCGGGTCAACGATTCTTCTTGATTTCTCTGGCTCCCGTGTCTCGCATAGGTATCCAGATACTCTTGCCGCTGGACTGAGCGAGACCCGTTGAACAGACGCTGACCAGAGCCAGCGACGCGAGGAGCAGAAGCGTTGGTTTCCTTCTCAGAGCCAAACGGAACAACCGGCACCGACATTCCGCGGAACTTCGACTTCAACAGGTAGTAGCTCGCCTCCGGGAATCCATGCCGACGGCACAGATCCTTTACCGACAGCCCCGCTTCAGCTTCTCGCAGAGACCCGATGATCTGCTCTTCCGAAAATCGTTTCTTCATTGCCCCGAGCCCGTGTCGTTGAAATCGGACTCCAAAGCATAACGCTACTAAAATCGGGGATCACGTCGCGTACTCATC
Organism: uncultured Alcaligenaceae bacterium; assembly: GCA_964396485.1. Taxonomy (GTDB): domain Bacteria; phylum Pseudomonadota; class Gammaproteobacteria; order Burkholderiales; family JACQAP01; genus JACQAP01. The sequence continues at coordinate 11,714 of CAYNFN010000164.1, read as the reverse complement.
CTCCACCATTCTCCCTCCAACGGCGTACTATCCTTTAGTCCGGTCAACAGATACCCGAGATCCTACAAAGCCGCAGGCCGCCAAGGCGAGATGAATTCCTGGCCACGATGGAGTAGATCATTCCGTGGGATGCCTTGTGTGCAGTGATTGAGCCGCATTTTCCGAAGCGCGGAAATGGACGGCCGCCAATCGGTCTTGAGCGGCTGCTGCGCATTCACTTCATTCAGCACCGGTTCAGCCCGGCTGACTTTGCCTGTGAAGAAGCCCTCTACGATATCTCCCGCATCAACCCATATGCCGCATAATTCTCTCAAAATTCAGAAGAGACGCATATGACCAATTCGGATCCAACCGCTACGACGAAGCAGGCGATGCCGTTCGAAAGCCTTCTTGCGCAATGTCGTGACTTGGTTTGCGAGCAACTGGCCCAGGCGTTGGCCGGCATGCTCGACAAAGCGGACGGCACGATTTCGGTTCTTATCAATGAAACCCAAGATCAAGACGTGCGAAAGCTCTATTTGGAGGCCAGGGACAAGGCGCTTGCGCAGCGCAAAACCATCGAGGAGCAGTTCCGCGCTCACTATCTGAGAGAGTTTCAGGCACGCAGCAACCGGATGAATAAAATAGGCCAAAGTTTCGCCGAAATTGACTCGTCTTCAGTCGAGCTCGATCTGGTGGGCGTAGACGATCTCGACGAAACGCTCAAGCTCAACGACATGGCAATCAAGCTGCGTCGGTACTGCGACGAGGAACTCGTCGCCCTCGACCAGCGAGTCGGCGTGCTGCTCGGCGACGCCAGCCTGGAGGCGAAAGACAACCCCTTTAGTCCGCAGGTGATCTTCGACGCATTCAAGCATACCTGCCGCAACGTTGATTCGAACGTCAAGGTAAGGATGGTCTTGCTCAAGTTGTTCGACGACCACGTGCTCGACGATATTCGCTCCATTTACAAGGCGGTGAATGCACTGTTGGTGCAAAACTCGATCCTCCCCACAATCCGATACCGGGCCGCACGCGGCCAGGAGGGCAGAAAGGTACCGTTGCCTGGCGCGCCGGCCGGCGAAGAGCCGCCCGGAGCCGTCGCGCATGCTGCCGACAGAGTCGCGGGTGGCGAGCACGATTATTTTTCAGTCCTGCAAAACTTGCTCGCCAGTAACTTCAGGGCGATGCCTCAACCGGGCGCCGCCGGAGGAGCAGCTGCTGCGTCCGCCCAAGGCGTGACTGCCATGCCCGGGTTTCCGTACATGCCGGGTATTCCCGGATCAGGCGGCGGGGAGAGGGGGGCGGGCGCCGCCGCAGGAGCTGCTGCGTCCGCTCACGGCGTCACTGCCATGCCCGGGTTTGCGTTCATGCCGGGTATTCCCGGATCAGGTGGTGCGGAAGGGGGGGCGGGCGGGGCCCGACTGGCGGTGATCCAAGGCGCGGACCTGATGGATTTTCTCACGCGCATCCAACGAGGCGACGTCAAGGCCATGGCGGATGGTGGCCTCCCACTGGCGGCCTCCGCTGGCGAACCGGGCACGGCGAATGTCCTTCGCGAACTGAAGGCCAGCAGTCTGGGCACCGGCATGAACCAGATGGACGCAATAACGCTGGATATCGTTGCCATGTTGTTCGATCAGCTGTTCGATGATCCCAAGATCCCCATTGCCGTGAAGGGGCTCATCGGCCGGATGCAGATCCCGATGCTCAAGGTCGCGATTGCGGACAAGGCGCTCTTCTCCGAGAAAAGCCATCCCGCCCGGCGGCTGCTCGATACGCTGGGTGAGCTTTCGTTGCGCTTGCCTGCCGACTTCAACGCCTCCAGCCCGTTGTTTGGGCACCTGGAGGCCATCATCCAGGAACTGATAAATGGCTTTCAGGACAGCATGGAGATCTTCGACGTCGTGCGCGAGCGGTTGCAGAATCTCACCGTCGAAGAGGATCAGCGCGTCGAGCAGACGACGCGGTCCGCCGCGAAGCGAATCGAACAAAAGGAAAATCTAGCGGTCTCCAAAACCATGGCACAAAACGAGGTCAAGGCTCGCATCCGAACTGGTGAGATGCCGCGTCCGGTGCTCGCGTTTCTCGTGCAACAATGGGTCAAGTTCCTGCTGATTGTCCATGCCAAGGCCGGCGACCTCAGCAATGCCTGGAAGAACTCGCTCGCTACCATGGATCTGCTTATCTGGAGCGTCCAAGCCAAACATACGTCCGAGGAGCGCCGCGAGCTGGCCTCGGAAGTGCCGGTACTGCTAAAGCGTCTGGCTGCCGGCCTGAGGACGGCCGGCGTTGAAGATGCCATCCGCGCGCGCTTTTTCGCCGATCTGATGAAAATCCACATGAAAGCGATGGGCGAGGGTGGAGAAGGTGAAGTCGCCGCGGCACATGGCGCCAGCGCTGAACACCACCCGGCGAAACCTGATGCCGCGCCTGCCGAGAAACCCGTGCCACCGCCCAAGGAAGCGGATCAGCCTATCCCGGCGACGGCGGGTAAGCCGCTCGCGCCTGCCGGGAAACCCGTGCCAGCACCCAAGGAAGCGGTCCAGCCTATCCCGGCGACGACGGGTAAGCCGCCCGCGCCTGCCGGGAAACCCGTGCCAGCGCCCAAGGAAGCGGTTCAGCCTATCCCGGCGACGGCGGGTAAGCCGCTCGCCCCCGCCGAAGCCCCAGAAGCGGTTTTGGATTCGCTGGACTTCACCGCGTCCCTTACCATCAAGAACCCGTTCGGTGGTGGTGAGGTCCAGGTCGAAGAAATTGAACCCACGGATGTGCACACGGCCGACACTGCTCGCGTCAAAGGCGACGCGCACAACGTCGAACTCATTAAGAACTTCAAGGAAGGAACCTGGGTCGAATTTCGCGAGAAAGGCGAGGGAGCCACGCACAGACCGGCGAGGCTGTCCTACATCAGTCCGCTCAAAAGCAGCTTCCTCTTCGTTGACCGCCTGGGTAAAACCGTCAAGGAGTGTTCGCGAGCTGAGCTTGCGCGTCTAGTCCGCCTCGGTGCGGTTGTTGTCATGGACGACGCGCCGCTGTTCGATCGTGTCATGACTGGCCTGATCGGAAAGCTGCGCTGAATCGCGGCACCGCACGGATTCGATGAAACAGCGGTCGGTTAACCCGACTTCCCCACCCAGCGCGCAGCGCGCCCGGTCGAAGACACCCGGCTGCTTGCACTTAGGAAGAAACTGGACAAGGCAACCAAGGCGCTGACCCGCCTGTACGAAGCCGTGGAGCAGGAGCTACTGCCTATGGACGACACGCTACGCAGCCGCGCCCAGAAACGCCAATTGATGAGGTGCGCCTTGAAGGCAATGAGTTGAAAATCCGCGGCAGTTACGCACTGCTGGGCGATGCCTTCACTCACCTGGAAAAAAAACGAAGCTGGGCGAAGTGCCCAGCTTCATACGTGACTGGCGCGCCCGGCAGGATTTGAACCCACGACCCCCTGGTTCGTAGCCAGGTACTCTATCCAACTGAGCTACGGGCGCTTGATGAGGGGCGGATTATAGCAAAGAGCAAGGATGAAGGAAGATCCCCTCCGGGGACAAGTGAGGCCGAAGGACACCTGTACCCGGAGGGTATGAAGGATGAAGAAAAAGCAGGGCCGAGGGACGGAAGAAATCAGTGATCGCCTGGTCGAACCAGAGGATTCGAATGAACCCTCCGCTTCTCACCAAATGAAAAAGGCCCCGTTGGGGCCTTTTTCATTTGGCGGAGAGAGAGGGATTCGAACCCTCGATACGGGTTAAGCCGTATAACGCCTTAGCAGGGCGCCCCCTTCGGCCACTCGGGCATCTCTCCGCGTATACCTGTTGTAACTTCCGGTGCACGTTACACGCTGCGAAGGATACCACATCGTCCCACTCCCCCTCGCACTCGTCACCGCCTTTACCAGGCCCTCGGTCCTGAGTCCTCCGTCACTGGTCACTCGTCACCCGTCACCGCCCTTACTGCGGCTGATCCAGATCGAACACCTTGTGCAGTTCCCGCACCGCCAGCTCCATGTACTTCTCGTCGATCACAACGGTGATCTTGATCTCGGAAGTGGAGATCATCTGGATGTTGATGCCCGCCTCCGCCAGCGCGCGGAACATCTTGCTCGCCACGCCCACATGCGAGCGCATCCCCACGCCGACCAGGCCGACCTTGCAGATCTTGTCGTCGCCGATCACGTCGCGCGCGCCGATGTGGGTGCGGACCTTCTTCAAAATGTCGAGCGTCTTCTTCAGTTCGTTGCGATGAACCGTGAACGAAAAGTCGGTCAGGCCTTCATTGCCCACGTTCTGCACGATCACGTCCACCTCGATGTTCGCAGCGGCGATCGGGTCCAGGATCTGATACGCGATGCCCGGCCTGTCGGGCACGCCCAGGATCGTGACTTTCGCTTCGTCCCGGTTGAATGCGATACCGGCTACCAATGCCTGTTCCATGTCAGCGTCTTCCTCAATAGTGATTAGCGTCCCCGAGACGGCTTCCTCCTCGAGCGGGAGCTCCGGCGGGGTCAGGCTCGACAGCACGCGCAGCCGCACCGCGTACTTGCCCGCGAACTCCACCGCGCGGATCTGCAGCACCTTCGAGCCGAGGCTCGCCATCTCCAGCATCTCCTCGAAGGTGATTTTCTTCAGCCGCTGCGCCTCCGGCACGACCCGCGGGTCGGCGGTGTACACACCGTCCACGTCAGTAAAGACTTGGCATTCCTCGGCCTTCAGTGCAGCGGCAAGCGCCACGCCCGAAGTATCCGAACCGCCGCGTCCCAGCGTGGTGACGTTGCCCTGTGCATCCACTCCCTGATAACCGGCGACCACGACCACGTATCCGTCCTTGAGGTCGCGGCGGATGCTCTCCTCGTCGATCTTCAGGATGCGCGCCTTGTTGAATGCGCTGTCGGTCAGCACGCGCATCTGCCCGCCGGTGTACGAACGCGCTTTCAGCCCGAGCTCCATCAGCGCCATCGCCAGCAGGCCGATGGTGACCTGTTCGCCGGTCGCGGCGACCACGTCGAGTTCGCGCGGATCAGGATGCGGCTGGATTTCCTTGGCGAGGGCGATAAGCCGGTTGGTCTCACCGGACATGGCCGAGACCACGACCACGAGGTCGTGCCCCTTCGCTTTCCACTTGGCGACGCGCCGGGCGACGTTCTTGATGCGCTCGACCGAGCCCACCGAGGTGCCACCGTACTTCTGCACTATCAATGCCATTTACACGGGTGCCACTGGAAAAAGGGGAGGATTTTAGCCGATTTCACAGCGAGGACAAGAATTCCGCAACGGTCTGAATCACGATCCCGGCGCTCTGCCGCGGCTTGTTCATCAACGCACCGAAGTCCCTTAAGTCTCCGGTCAACAGATGAGTCGCCCGAGCGCGAATCGCGGCCTCCATGATTGGTCGATCCTTCTCCGGCAATTTGACAGGGCAATCCGCTCCGGAGCCCGAAGCATTAATTGAGATCGAATCGATCAGAACCTGAAGGCGTGACTGGGATTGGGGAAACTTCAAGGCGATGTTTCTGCGTGCATCTTCGGCGGCGTAGCTGCTCGACACGACCTCCCACTTGCCCCTGACGCCGAGTGCGATGACAAGTGCCGCCTTTGCTGACGGATTGTGCGCGGCCGTAAACAGGACGTTGGCGTCCAGGAAAACCCGTTTCACTTGCGGCGGCTGGCTTTCCTGGTAATCGCGGTGCGCTCCGATTCGGTCAATCGATCCTCTTTATCCCAAGTCGCTATGTCCTGGTCCGAATAGTTTTCGATCTCCAGCACGGCAGCCGGACGCAGCACCACCTCGCCGTCGCGCTCCTCGAGAAGGACCACGCCTCCGGCTTTGATGCCGAGCCGCTTCCGGACGCCGGCAGGCAAAGTGATCTGGCCGCGGCTGGTGACCAGCACGCCCTCTTTCATGTGTTTGTCTCCTGAACGACGTTTCTGCAGAATAGCAGAAATGCCGAAATTCGGCAATTCCGCAGGTCGGCCTTGAAAAGGCAGTTACGAGGGCCGAGTGAAAGCGAGGACTGAGGACGGAGGGCCGAGGACTGAGTAAAGGCGAAGACTCGGGACTCCGTGAGAAGAGCAGGGCCGAGGGCCGAGTGAAATTCAAGAGATGTGGCGAAACTCAAAATGCGTAAGAATATTGCCTGGAAAGTTCGCTTTCGGCATTGGTTTTTTAGAGATTCGATCTTACCGGTACCTCGGCCCTGCCGTTCTCGCACTGAGCACCGCGCACTCGCCTTTACTCCGTCCTCAGCCCTCAGTCCTCCGTCCTCGAACCTCGGCCCTTTACTTGAAGTCCCACGACACTTCCACGCTCTCGCCTGTAAACGCGATTCGCGGCTGGTTTTTCTCCCTCTCCCGGTTCAGGTCCCACATCAGCGAGCCGATACCGTAGCCGAGCACGGAGCCGGCCACGGTGTCCGAGAACCAGTGTCCGTGATCCGCCACGCGCCCGATGTTGGCCAGCGCCGCCACGCCGTAGAGCCACGGCACGCCGTACTCCTTCGCATAAGGCGTCACCGCCGCCCACGCCACCGTGGTCATGTCCGAAGGGAACGAAGTGATATCCCGCGAGCGGCCGGAGTCGAAGTCGCTCTTGCCGAGCCCCGCTTCCGGCTCGGCGCGGCCCACCGCGTAGTTGGTCGCAATCGAGACGCCCAGACCCAACGCGGCCGCCTGCAGCGAACTCACTGCCGTGCGCGACAGCCGCGGGTTGTCGCGATCCATCGCCGCGAACACCGAGGCGCCAAGCACGCCCACCGTGGCGTATCTCCCAAGGTCGGCGGCGTTGCGATTGGCGCGGTCGTTCTTATGATCCACCGCCCAATCGTCCACTTCATCGTCCACCGCATAGGCCAGCCCGATCGCGCCGATGCCAATGGCCGTGCCGATCAGCGCCTCGTCGGTAAAGATCGTGCCTCCCATATTGTCGAGGTAATAGCGGAACGCATCCCAGTTGGCGCTTTCCTGGATCGCATTCGGCGGATCGGGCCGGTACGGATCGTCGTTGAGGTCGCCGAGGTTCACCAGCCCGTCCTGGTCGTTCAGGTTCGCCAGCGGCCGCTCGACGATGTCGTACAGCTCGCCGGGCGAAACGACCATCGCGCCGACGTCTCGGGTCCAGGGCGCGATCGCGAAAGTGGGCTTCGCCTGAGTGTCGCGGGTAAGCATGGCGCTCAACGGAATTGATCCGTAGACGCCCTTGTCGTAGTACGGGCTCGACGGCGAACCCGGGCTGGTGATGTCGTCGCCGTCGGTGAAGGTGTACCAGGCGCCAATCTCGAAACCTGAATGGAAGCGCCGCTTCACCTCGAAGCGCACGCCGGAGTCCTTGGCCAGGAAGCGTCCGGCGCGCACCGTGCCGGTGAGCCCGTAGAACGGCATGCGGTAGTGGAACGCCGCCAGCGCCGTCACCGTTTGGTAGTCCTGAAAACCGAAGAACCCTTCGAAGTCTCGCTGCTTCAGCCAGTCCACAGAAAGATCCGCGGCCCAGCGCTCCGCCGCCGGGTGGTACAGCACCTGCCCGCCGGCGCCGCCGAACATCAGCTCGTAAATGCCGGCGGATGCGCGCGCGTACACCCGTTCGCCGGGGTGGAAAAACTTGTTCACCATAAGTTTGGTGATCTTGAAGCCGTTGTGGTCGTAGTACTGGGCGATGTCCGTGCGCACGTGCGGGAGCGTGCTGTTGGAGGCCTGCGTCACGTCACTCACGTTCTCCAGCAGCGTCACCCGCGCCGCGGAGTTGAAGAAAAAGCGCTTGCCCAGGTGATGATCGTAGTTCGCGCTCAGGTAAGTGTCATAGCGGTATGCCCCGCTCGGATCGTTAAAGTACAAGCCGACCCGGGGACTGATTTTGAATCGCGACAGCGTGCTCGACTCGACCCGGTAGCTGTAGATGTCGCCCTCGGTTTCGTCGAAGAAAGTGGACTTGCGCTCTGCGTCGATCACCGCCAGCAGGTCGTCTTTGTCGCTCGCCACGTCGTCGCTGCCCGGCTTCGCGTATTTCACCTCCACGGTCTCGGCCAGCTCCTGGCGGCCGATCTGGCCGTTGAAGTAACGCTGCAGCCGGCGCACGTCGGTGAATGTGTAAGTGGCGAAGGGAATATCGTTCACCGTGTAGGTGATGCGGATCTCGCGCGTCTCGATCGGCACGAGCAGCACGATGGTGCGCGCGGCGCGTCCCACCGCCCGGCTCATTTCGGAAATGCGGGCATTGGTCAGCACCGCGCTGATGCGCTCGCCCTCGGTGGCAATGCTCACGTTCTTGAAGTCCTGGCGCAGCAGCGCCTGGATCATGCGGCGGCGGTGCGTGGGGTCGTCGTTCCACTGATCGAGGCGCGGCCGCGGCGTGATCTTCACGTAGGGCTCGGGTTCCTCGATCTTGGGCACGAATTCCTTCTGCTGCAGCGGAATGGCGATATAGGCGTTCACTCCCGCTTCGTCATGGCCATAGCTCGCCTGCAAGCCCAGCCAGCCGTAGCGGTATTCGATGCCGCCGACCACGTCCTTTTTGCGCTGGTCCACGCCGGTGGTCGCCGCGCCTACGTCGCCCGAATAATCATTGGCGTCGTATTCGGCGACCAGTCCCCAGCCTTTCAGCCATCGCGGGCGGAATCGCAGTCCGCCGAACCCGCCGTCTATCCGCTGGGTGCCGTAGCCGACCGTGAGATCGAAGTCGCCGAGCTGTTTCCCGAGCGTGACGTAGCCGGCGCTGAACACCTCGGTGCCGAACAGATCCTGGCCCCCGAGCACCACCGCCGGCCATAAACCGTCCTCCTCGATCAGCAGGAATTTGGCGCCGAACGACTTGTCCTTGAAGTCGCCGTAATCCGTGTTCGGCTGGCTTCCGAATCCCGGCACGCCGTTGATTTCGGTAAAGCTCAGCGAACCCTCCAGCCGCGGCAGCCAGGTGAGGCTGCTCCACACCGTGCGGTAAGGATCGGCGCGGCTGTACCCGGTCCGCCAGGTTCCGTCAGGGTCGAGCCGCGCATCGGGCATGTAGATCAGCCCGGTCTGACCGCTCAGGCTCGGTTCGGCGTGCACCGGGAATCCAACGAATAAGCCCGTCAGGACCATCAGGCAGACAAGCGCAAGGGCAAGGCAGCGTCGTTTCATTCTAGTTTTTTGCCGTTCGCCGAATCCGGGGAACCTTTACCTCGGGAATCCGGATTCTACGCAACGCCGGAAACGAATGGCTCGTAACCGCCCGCAAAAACGACAAGGGCACCGCAAGGCGCCCTTTTGTCCTAACTAACAGATAAACGTAGATCGTGGTTCGTGGCTAACATACAGAGGAAAGAGAAAAGAGAAATGAGAAAAGAGGAAAGTAAAGACCTAACGCAGTTTCTCTTTCCTCTCGCCTCTCGCCTCTCGCCTCTCGCCTTTTCTCGGTCCTCGGCCCTGTTTTTCGGTTCTTACGTCCCGAGTCCTCGACTTTACTGGTCACTCGTCACCAGTCACTGGTCACTGCCTTTACTTTCCTCTTTCCTCTTTCCTCTTTCCTCTTTCCTCTCGCCTTTTTTCGGTCCTCAGTCCTGAGTCCTCGCCCTTCAGTGTGATGTCGTCGAGTCTTGGTCGTTTTCGTTGGCAATGATCGCCCCGATCATAGCACCGCCGATGCCGAGACCGACCAACCACGCGGGCACCGGTCCGATCTTCGGCGTGGCGGCCGCGCCGGCCGCGCCGCTTGCCGGTCCGCTAAGGCTACCGGTGAGACTCATCTTCTCCAGCTCGCTGAACAGACCCGGAGGCAAATTATCATCGGAGATCTCCCTTGCCAGGGCTGTGACGTCGTCCGCAATTGCGTTCTTCCCAGCGCCGAAGACAGCCGTACCGCCGCCGGTGGTGGCCGCAATCGAACCAACTTTGATCTTGAAGTAATCGGCGCCTCCCCGGATCACTGAAAAGAAGTCGGTGCCGCGGATGCCGGCTGTCGCCGTCGGCAGCGCCAGCTTCCATCCCTCGCGGTTACGATTGCCGATCAGGCCGGTCACTATCCGCGCGCCGCCCTGGAGCAGCGCCAGGAAACTCTGCCCCTTCTCCGGCGCGGCCTGGTTGAACTGGTAGTCGCTGATCCGGAAAATACTCTTGGACTGCAGCGCGATGATCTGCCCGTCCTGGAACTTGATCACCGCCTGGCCATCATCGCCGGTGGTCACGATTGCCCCGTTGTCGATGCCCATGTTGTTGGACGCGGGCTGCGCCGGCGCCTGCGCGGCCCCGACGGTCACGTTCCCCGTTATGCGCGAGAAGTGGGCGACGGGTGCGGCCAGCGCGATTGATGCCGGCAATACGGCCAGGACCAGCCACGCGAGGCGGCTGAAGGTTTTCAGGCTGAGCGTCAGTGTATTCATGAGTGGCAAATCACCCCGGAAAGTGAAAAAGCCGGGAAGCCCGCCTCCTGGCGAACTACCCGGCTTTCTGAAAATAAAAAGTCAGACAACTTTTTGTCTGGCCTTCGCACTAGGTGCTCTCGGTCATGCTGCCGGCCGCCACCGCACCCGCCGACACCGCCCCTGCGGTCATCAGGGCCGTAATGGCCGTCTGCAGCGCTCCAGCGCCAAGTGCCTCGCCGGAGCCTCCCGCAGTCACGTTGGTCGTGCCGGCGACTTCAGCGCCCTGGGCGTAAACGCCCGCGGAAACCGCTGCAACAATCAAACCGACAGCCAGTTTTTTCATTTGTTCTTTCCCTGAATCGTCAAATTCCCCAATGCCGGAGAACCGAAACTCGGGGTCATTATGCTGCTCTGAAACCTTGATTGGCAAGCACTTTTTGGCACCGGCCCTATAGGCAAGGAAACCAGTCGGCCGCGGCGGTGCTCAGCAGCGCGCCGGCCTGCGGCGCGCCGGTTGCGGCGGAAGCCGCGGACCCTTCGAGGCGCAACAGGCGCACCTGCACGGTATTCTCCCCGACCGATTCGATCAATCCGGCCTGCCTGACCTCGAGGGCGATGCCGATGCTCGCCCACGAACACACTTGGGTTCCGGGCGTCAGCGCTTCACTGCGGGCCTTCTCCACCGCCTGCCGGCGCAACTCCATGGCGGTGTAGCCGTAACGGTCGTCCTCCTTCCACAGGCCCTCGAATCGGTCCCCGGTGAACCAGTAGTACGTCCCCCAGCCGTGGCGGCGGTCGTCCAGATACTCGCCGACATAGCGCTCGCCGGCCCAGGGCGAACCGCGGCCCCAGACGTACATGCCCTTGCCATGCTTGCGGTCGGCGACGAAATCGCCCTCGTAACGGTCGCCCCAGGGCCAGGTCTTCAGCCCTTTGCCGTGCTTGAGCCCCCTGCGGAATTCGCCCTCGTACTCCGCCGAGCCGCGGGCGTAGCCCGTGCCATGCGCAAGGCCGTTCCGGCACCCGCCCTGGTAGAAACCCTGCAGCTCGGAATCGACGACTTTGCAGTCGGCGGCAATGGCGCCCAGTGGTACCGAGACGGCCAGCGTGAGTAGGATGGTCTTGAGTGACATCGTTTTTTCGTGGCTCACAAAGGCAGGGCCGAGGACTGAGGGCCGAGGACTGAGGACTGAGGGCCGAGGTTCGAGGTTCGAGGGCTGAGTATAGAAGGAAACGTGTAGCTTTATCTCTCCTCCCTCGTCACCATTCACTCGTACCGCTTTTACTCGGCCCTCGCTCCTCGCTGAGTCCTGAGTCCTGCCCTTCCCGCACTGAGCACTCGCCGTTTCCCGTCACTCGTCACTCGTCACCCGTCACCGGGTTCAAGTTCCGAGTCCTCGCTTTCGCT
>CAYNFN010000163.1:0-8808 GCA_964396485.1 uncultured Alcaligenaceae bacterium | reverse complement strand
TGACGGGAGAATGACGCCATGTGGTTCATCGGGCTGTTTATCGGACTCCTTCTCGGTAGCCTGTTCGGTGGCGGCTACGCGACGCTTTGGGGTGGTCTGCTCGGCGCCCTGGCAGGCGCGCTGATCTCCTTCTTGCGCGGCCAGTCCCGCCAATCCGAATTCGATGCACGGCTCGCCGCGCTGGAAGCCGCAGTTGGAGATCTGCGCCAGAAATTGGCACTCGCAGCGGGGACGCAGATAGCGGCTGCGGCCGACCAGCCCGGGCCCGCCGCCGCGGAGCAGACTCCGGAGGCAATGCCGGAAATCCCTCTGACGGCCCGGGGAGAACTTCCCTGGACCCCGCAACAGCCGGCGGAGGCCGAAGCGCCAATCGAAGTCTCCCCAACCGAACCGGCCTACACGGAAACCCTTTCCACGCAGCCGGCCGCACCTTCGTTCTTCGACCGCGCATGGAACTGGCTGACCGGTGGCAACGCGCTTGTGCGGGTCGGCGTGATCGTGCTCTTCTTCGGTGTGGCGTTCCTGCTGAAGTACGCCTACAAGCACACGCACATGCCCATCGAGGCGAGGTTGATCGGCGTCGCACTCGGTGCTGTCGTGATGCTCGTCATCGGCTGGCGGTTGCGCAGCCGCAAGCCGGTCTATGCGCTGGCGATGCAGGGTGGCGGGGTGGGACTGCTCTTCCTCACGGTGTTCGGCGCGTTCCGCCTGTTCAGCCTGATTCCGGGCGAGGCGGCGTTCGTGCTTCTCGTCGCCATCGCCGTTTTCTCGGCGGTACTCGCCATTCTGCAGAACGCGTTGTCGCTGGCTGTGCTGGGTGTCTCAGGCGGATTTCTCGCGCCGGTGCTGGCCTCGACCGGGGGCGGCAACCATGTGGTGCTGTTCAGTTACTACGCCGTGCTCAACGCCGGGGTGCTCGCCATTGCCTTCTACAAGGCGTGGCGCCCGCTCAACGTGGTGGGATTTGTCTTCACGTTCGGCATCGGCGCCATCTGGGGCGCGCGCTTCTACCGGCCGGAGCTGTTCGAGAGCGCCGAGCCGTTCCTATTGTTGTTCTTCCTGCAGTACGTTGCGATCGCGGTACTGTTTGCGTTGAGGCAAGCGCCACAACTCAGGCATTACGTCGACAGCACCATCGTCTTCGGTACCCCGCTGGTCGGGTTCGGGCTGCAGACGCAACTGGTGAGCGAGTTCGAGTACGGCGCGGCGTGGAGTGCCTTAGCGGCCTCAGCGATCTATCTGGTCCTGGCCGCGGCACTCTACCGCCGCCACGCCGAAACCCTGCGCATGCTGGTCGAGGCGTTCCTCGCGCTGGGCGTGATTTTCGCGACGCTGGCGATTCCGCTCGCCTTCGACGGCCGCTGGACGTCGGCGGCCTGGGCGCTCGAAGGGGCGGCTGCGTATTGGGTCGGTGCAAAGCAGGGCAGAAGGCTGACGCGCGCCTTCGGCCTGCTGCTGCAGTTCGCGGCCGGCATCGCCTTCGTCGTCGATGCGGCCCGGAGCTTCAGCGACACGCCGATCCTCAACAGCTTCTATCTCGGCTGCGTATTCATCGCCGGTGCGGCGCTGTTTTCCAACTGGACGTTCGGACGCCACTTCGAAAAGGCGGGCCGTTTCGAAACGCAGGTGTCGATCGTCGTGTTTGCCTGGGGCCTGGCCTGGTGGACTTTCGGTGGTCTGCAGGAGATCGATCGACACGTGCCTTTCGAGGAAAAGCTGAACGCGGCCCTGCTGTTCGCCACAGGCACATGCGCCGCGTTCAGCGCGCTGTGGGGATGGGGACGGGGATGGGCGATGGCGCGCTTTCCCGCGCTTGCGCTCATGCCGCTCCTGCTGCTCATCTTCTGCCTGAATGTGCTCGAGCATCCGCACCAGCATCCGCTCGCCGGATTCGGCCTGCTGGCGTGGCCGGTCGCTTTCCTGTTCCATCTTCGGATTCTGCGGCGGCATGACCAGGCCGAGGGCGACTACTGGACCCTGTTGCACGCGCCCGGTGTATGGCTCCTGGCGGCGGTGGGCGCCTGGGAAGTCGGCTGGCAGATCGATCATGTCGTCGAGGGAAGGCATGTATGGCCGCTGATCGCCTGGGCGCTGGTGCCCGGTGGCTTGCTCGCGACGCTGGCGCTCAAGGGCCACGCAATTGCGTGGCCGGTGATGCGCTATCCGAAGGCCTATCTATGGGTCGGCGCACTGCCGCTCGCCGCATTCCTGCTGGGCTGGTCCGTGTACGCGAACTTCAGCAACGACGGCAATCCCGAACCGCTGCCCTATGTGCCGCTGCTGAATCCGCTCGACATCGCGCAATTGTTGGCCTTTGCCTGCCTGGCCATGTGGTGGAACGGATTGCCGGGCTACGGCATCAGCGATGCCGGAAAGATTCCGGCATCGTGGCCACGGGCCGTTCTGGGCGGCGCGGCGTTCATTTTTCTCAATGGCGTGCTGTTGCGCACGCTGCATCATTGGGCCGGCATTCCTTACCAGCTGGACGCGATGCTCCGCTCCGACCTGGCACAGGCGTCGCTGTCGATCTTCTGGACTGTGCTGGCGCTGGTGGCCATGCTCTGGGCGCATCACCGGGGATTGCGCGTGCTCTGGTTTTGCGGGGCCGGGCTGATGGCAGCCGTCGTGGTTAAACTGTTCCTGGTGGATCTGGCGAAAGTGGGAGGGATCGAACGCATCGTGTCGTTCATCGCCGTCGGCGTACTGATGCTGGTGATCGGCTACTTCGCGCCGCTGCCGCCGAAGAAGACGGAGGTGTCATGAAATACGAAAACCACGCAAACCTTCTCACCGCAAAGGACGCAAAGGACGCGAAGGAAAAACAGAACGAGGAGATTCGGATCGGGATGGGAAATTCCGTGGATGTTTCGCGATTTCGGGCTGCCATCTTTCGCCGTGTCCGGCCTTCAGACGTTCCGACATGCATAACTGACCGGCCACCTTGTGGTAGGTTTCCCTTCGCGTCCTTTGCGTCCTTTGCGGTGAAAGGGTTGTTCCTGCTCTTCGTCAGGGTTGCGGCATCAGCCGCGGAATCGCCGGAGGACTTTGCGTTTGCGGTGCCGATCGAAGGACTGGGTGCCGACGCGCTGCACCGGGTGGCGATCCCGCAAGCGGTTTACGAATCGGCGGCATTTCCCGATCTCGGCGACTTGCGTGTATTCAACGGTGCCGGGGAAGTGGTGCCGTATGCGTTCGTTCCGGTCCAGCGCACAGTGGAAAAGCCGGCACCGGTTGCGCTACCGATCTTTCCGCTGCGTGGCCCGCGCGATGCGCGGTCCGACGAACTCGATCTGAGTTTCGAAAAGAGCGGCGGCAAGGTCAGCGTCAGGCTGAGTTCGCGCGACGCGAAGGCCGGGCCGCAGGCGCTGCTCGGCTATCTGATCGACACCTCGGTGCTGAAGACGCCGCTGAACGGCATCGAAGTGGACTGGGGCACGGCGGCCGCCGATCGCCTGGTCTCCGCGCGGCTCGAAGCGGGCGACGATCTGAAGCACTGGACCACGTTGAGCGCGGATGCGCCGCTGGGCGCACTCGCGCACGCGGGCCAGCGCCTGGAACGCAAGGCGATCGAGTACCGGGTGCTGAGGGCGAAATACCTGCGTCTGCTGTGGATCGACCCGGCGCAGGCCATCGAACTGAAGGCAATCGTGGGATTGTCGCCGGAGCAGCATGCGCAGCCGGAGCGTTCCTGGAAGTCGGTCGTTGCGACGCCGGATCCCGGAAAGCCCGGCGAGTATCTTGCCGACCTCGGCGGCAGGTTTCCCGTGGATCGCCTTGCCCTGCGGCTGCCGCAGGAAAACACCATTGTGCCGATCCAGTTTCTGTCCCGGGCCAAGCCCGAGGACAAGTGGATGCAGGTAACGCGCACGGTGGTCTATCGCCTGAAGCAAAACGGCCGGGATCTGGTCAGCCCGGACATCGCCTTCGGCACCACTATGCATCGGTACTGGCTGCTGCGCGCCGACGCGGCTTCCGGCGGCATCGGCGCCGGAGCCCTGATCGTTCGCGCCGGCTGGACGCCGCGCGAGATCGTATTCACGGCACGTGGAACCGGACCGTTCCGGCTCGCGTACGGCAACTCGAGGGCACAGACCGGAGCGCTTTCAATCGAAACCCTGGTGCCGGGCTGGCGCACCGATCAGGAACCGAAGATGTCCGTGGCCGTAACGGGCGCCGTGCAGACCCTGGCGGGCGAGGCGGCCGCGCGTCAACGCATCGACTTCAAGAAGTGGGGACTGTGGGCGGCGCTCGTGGCCGGGGTGGCGGTACTCGCGTGGATGGCGTGGATGCTGTCAAAGCAAATGCAACGGCCCGACTCGAAGTGACGAAACAGATCGTGCGCGAGGCGATAACGGCAACTAGTGTAGTGGTTCCGAATTACCGGACCATTCCCTCCCCTGCGTGCGGGGGAGGGCTAGGGTGGGGGCGAATTCCGCACATGCACGCTAGACATGCCCCCATCCCAGCCTTCCCCCGCTCGCGGGGGAAGGAGTTTTTTCGGCTACAGAGACGCATAAGTTCCAAAGAGGATGAAGCACTACACTAGCAGGAATACGAGTCAGATATAACCGGCCTCGCGCTGATGGCGAATCGAGAGGACGATGGCGACGTCCTTTACTACGTCGAATTCGTAAAGTGCCACATAACCGGTGCGGCCGCGTGAGATGAGGAGTTCCCGGAAGCCGCGTTCCACCTGGCGGCCGATCAAGGGATGAACTTTCAGGATCTGGAGACCGCTGACCAGGATACCGCCTGTCTTGCTTGCGGTGCTCGGGTCCGAATCTAGCAGGAAATCTCACAGCCGGTCGATGTCGTCAACCGCTTTGGGCGACAGGACAAGACGGGTCACGCGCAACGCTCACAGCTTTACGGGCTTGGGTCGCTTGGTTCGCCGGCCGTCGAGCTTCGCCTTCATGTAACTGAAAACCTCGTCGGCGTCGTAAACCAAACCGTACTGCGCAACTTCCTGTTCTGCAGCGATTGCCGATGCTACAAATTCACTGCGACGTTCTGCAAGCACTGCTTGAGTTTCCAAAGCGTCGACCATGAACGCGTGTGGTGTCTTACCAGCCGCTCTGGCGAGTGTTGTGATGCGGCGCTTGAGCTTTTCCGGGAGCTTCAATGTCGTTGATGCAGACATGACCGGACCTCCGTGAAGTGTTACAAAAGTAACACCGGGGACTCTCGAGAGTCAAACGTGGTGCCCGCTCAGGCCGGTTTCAGCACCCGCAATTCCATGCTCTTGACGAAGTCCTTCACCTTGGCGCGGTAGACCTGCATGTGCGGCGCGACGCCGTGTGCCTTGAGTGCCGCGACGGTTTCCCATTTCTCGATCACGACAACCCGATCCGGGCCGACCTTGAACTGGATCGGGATGTCGGTGTCGGCATCTACGGTCGGCCCATACTCGATGCAGCCGGCTTCGGCACGCACTGCGGGGATAAGCTTGCGGAACTCGGCCAGAAATTGTTCGCGCGTTCCGGGCGCGAGCTCGACGGTGGCGATGACGTGAATCATGTGGGATTCCTGTAGGAAGTAAGAAGAATTTCTCGTCGTTAATCTGCTTGTTCGTGACGGCCGTGGTATCAGGTCAGGATCTCATGGCACCACCTTAAGCCACTCAACCCCTTATAAGCTCCTTCCCCCGCGAGCGGGGGAAGGTTGGGATAGGGGCATGCTTGCCGTGCATTTGCAGAATTCACCCCCACCCTAACCCTCCCCCGCGAGCAGGGGAGGGAATCTAGTTCCTTAAGGTAGTGCCATGGGGGTCAGGACCCGGGTTCGAGCAGCCGGCGCAACACCAGGCGGCGGTTGCGAACGTAGGGCCTGACCTCGCTCGGCCAGCGCCCCTTGTCCACTGCCTTGGCCCAGGCGTCGCTCACCAGCACCTCCGGGCTTTCGATCTCGTAAACGGCACTGTAACGCGGCTCGCCTTCGGCGACGACGGTCTGCGTCGCGCCGCGCACGAACAGCGTCAGCGGTTCGGTCTTGTATCGCTTCGCCGAAAGCACGCCGGGCACTTTCAGCAGCAGCAGCACATGCTCGGTGTCATAGACTTCGTTGAACAAGTCTTCCTTTTCGGGGCCCACGTCCATGCTGGCGATGAAGATGTAGCGCGCTTTGGAGGCCATGGCTTCACCAGCGCCCGACGAAGGGCATCTTGGTCGCCATGATGGTCACGAACTGCATGTTCGTATCCAGCGGCAGGCTGGCCATGTGCAGCACCGCGTCCGCCACGCGCTGCACGTCCATCGTCGGCTCGACCTTGATCGAACCGTCGGCCTGCGGAACGCCTTTGGTCATCCGCGCCGCCATCTCGGTGAGCGCGTTGCCGATGTCGATCTGGCCGCAGGCGATGTCGTACTTGCGGCCGTCGAGCGAAGCCGACTTGGTGAGCCCGGTCACGGCGTGCTTGGTCGAGGTGTAAGGCGCCGAGTTGGGGCGCGGCGCATGCGCGGATATCGAGCCGTTGTTGATGATGCGCCCGCCCCGCGGGTTCTGGTCCTTCATCATTCGAAACGCTTCCTGGATGCAGAAGAACACGCCGGAGAGATTGATGTCCACCACGTTGCGCCATTGCTCCATGGTCAGATCCTCGAGCGCAATCCCCGGCGCATTGACGCCGGCGTTGTTGAACAGCAGGTCCAGGCGGCCGAAGGCCTCTTTCGTTTTCGCGAACAACGCCTTCACCGACTGCGGATCGCTCACGTCGGTCGGCACCGCCAGCGCCCGTGCGCCTGCGCCCGATTCCTTGACTGCCTGCTCCAGCGCATCCTTGCGCCGTCCCGCGAGTGCAACGCTGTAACTGTCCTTCAGAAGCGTGAGCGCAACGCTCTTGCCGATTCCGCTGCCTGCGCCCGTGACGATGGCTATCTTGTTGTGCGCGCCCATTTCCTTCTCCCCCTCAATAGTGTCCGGAAAGGCCGCATGCTACCCCATCGCACAGGCAATTTCCCGGGCGTGGGAAATCGGCCGGGGCCACAGACGGTAGAATGCTCCCCGAGGAGGAGGATCGTGATGTCAATCGGAAGGTTGCTGGGAGCGGCGCTGACCGCGCTGTTGACCACAATCGGGCCCGCGGCAGCGGACGCGCTCAAGGACGACGCCATAGCGAGGCTGGCGGCGAGCCATGAACCCGATGTGCCGCTGGCCGTCGGCCGCCTGGCGGTGAAGCAGGCCGGCCTGGGTGCAGTGCGGACACTGCTCGCCCGGCGCGGACGCGATGCCGGACTCGGCCGCGGCTGGACCGCGGCTGCGCCGGAGTGGCAGGATGCCGAGGCACACTTCAGCGGCATCGTCGACGGCGTCATCGCACGCGGCATCGAGGATCCGGACTGGTTGCGTGCGATCTGGACCGATCAGGCGGCCCGAGTGCTGAACGCCGAGGAAGCCGACGAGATTGCCACCCATTTCGCCACCCCGATCGGGCGCGAGCAGCGCATCGTCATCGAAGTCAAGGTGGTGGGCGAGCTGCTGCTCGCCAACTACACGTTCACGGACCGGATCAGCGATCGGGTGCCCGGGTCGGAGCGCGAATTCGCGCGCATGCAGACGGTCTGGGCAGAGCGCGAGCCTTTCCGGGTGAGAAACTTCGACGGCGACGTCGGCGCCACACGCTTCGGCTCGCGCAATCCGGGCGTAAAATACGTCAGGATGCTCGCGATACAGGGCGTTGACGCGATGCTTGGACACATCGATGCGGTGTGCGCCGAGGCGGCGCGTGCCGTGTCGCAGGCTGCTGCGCAAGCCGACCCCTTCATCGAAACCCATCGCCGGCGCACGGCGAACTGACCGGAACACACGGCATGACCACGCGGCCAGGCTATTTGACTGCATCGGAAGCGGTGAACGCGTCACGCAGCTTCGCCACGCCGAATCCCGGCTGGCGCGCCGCATCGAGTATCACTTTCTCACGTCGCGCCATCAGATCGATCGCCGCGGGTAGCTTGTCGAGCAGGTCGCCTGGTATCACGATGGCGCCGTGGCGGTCGGCATGGACGATTTCGCTGTCGGATACGACCAGGCCGGATACATCCACCTGCCTGCCGAAATCGACGACCTGCACCCAGGCGTGGCTCGGGCTCAAGGATGCGGCAAGACACTGGAACTGCGGGTGCATCGCATCGAGATCGCGCATCGAACCGTTGGTGATCGCTCCGATGCAGCCCAGCCCCCAGTGGATATGGGTGTTCACTTCCCCCCAGAACGCACTTAGGGAAGCTCTGCATAAGTCCGACGACGCGCGTTGCGCCAGGTGCGGATGACTGCTAGGGACGCCGGAGCGCGGAACAGGGGCCCCTCTGGGGATGTGACCGCGTAGGCGTACCATCGAGAGCACATGAGCGGCGTGCAATGCGAGCGACTCCGGGTCGCATCCACCGGCCAAGGCCGGCGGAACCTGCTCCGCCTGCGCGCTCGCGCTCCGCAGGTGCGGCTGAAGCCCCAGCAAGGCGTGTCGGAGCGCGGAAGAGGGGCCCCTCTGGGGATCTGACCGCGGAGACACGCGTTAGGCCGGTGGTGACACGCTATTGGCCAGTTACACGGTCGCATCCCCTCAAGCGGGGCCCCTGCTCCACGTTCCACCGGCCCGTAACAACGCAGGCGCCGCGCCTAGTGCAACCCAATAACATTTCGTCTCTTTCGAGGGACCGGGTGATTCGGGCCGCGTGCCGCAGCGCAGAACAGGGGCCCCTCCGGGGATGTGACCGCGGAGGCACGCACAAGCACGCGCACATTCGCCACGATGCATCCCGCTCCGGGGTCGCATCCATCGGCCAAGGCCGACGAAACCTGCTCCGCCCTGAGCGG
>CAYNFN010000162.1:0-2005 GCA_964396485.1 uncultured Alcaligenaceae bacterium | reverse complement strand
CGGTGATGATCCGCAAGCTCACGGCCTACAAGATCGGCCAGTCGGTGCGCGACGACGGACCGAAGACCCATCTGAGCAAGGCCGGCACGCCGACCATGGGCGGCGCGTTGATCCTGGTTTCGATCACTATCACCACGCTGTTGTGGGCGGACCTGCACAACCGCTACGTGTGGGTGGTGCTGGCGGTGACGCTGGGCTTTGGCATGGTCGGCTGGGTGGATGACTACCGCAAGGTCGTGAATCGCGATCCAAAGGGGCTGTCGGCGCGCGGCAAATTATTCTGGCAATCGCTCATCGGGCTTGGCGCGGCCATCTACCTGGCAACATCGGCTACGCTGCCCGCGCAAACCGAGCTGATCGTTCCCTTCTTCAAGCAGGTCGCGTATCCGTTGGGGATCATCGGTTTCGTGGTGATGACGTACTTCGTCATCGTCGGCTCCAGCAACGCGGTGAACCTGACCGACGGACTGGACGGGCTGGCGATCCTGCCCACTGTGATGGTCGGCAGCGCGCTCGGCGTGTTCGCCTACGTCGCAGGCAACGCGGTGTTCTCGAAATATCTCGGATTCCCTTCCATTCCCGGCGCCGGGGAACTCACGGTGATCTGCGCGGCGCTGGCGGGAGCAGGGCTCGCCTTCCTCTGGTTCAACGCCTACCCGGCGGAAGTGTTCATGGGCGACGTCGGTGCGCTGGCACTCGGCGCCGCGCTCGGCGCCATCGCGGTGGTGGTCAGGCAGGAGATCGTGCTGTTCATCATGGGCGGGGTGTTCGTGGTGGAAACGTTGTCGGTGATGCTGCAGGTCGCCTCCTTCAAGCTCACCGGCAAGCGCATCTTTCGAATGGCGCCGCTGCATCACCACTACGAACTGAAAGGCTGGAAGGAAAATCAAGTGGTCGTCCGTTTCTGGATCATCACCATGATGCTGGTACTGGTGGGTTTATCAACTTTGAAACTGAGGTAACACATGACCAGTCGTCTGCAATTCGAGTTGTTCATGCGGGAAATGCGCGCGCAAGCCGCCAGCAAACAGCCTACGCAACTGCCCCTCGCCAACCTGTATCCCGAAGAGACCGAGGACGTCGGCGCCGTGCGCCTGTCCCGAATCGAGGCTGCGATGAAGGAGACGCGTGCCGCTCGAGCTGGAAAATAGGCGCGTACTGGTGCTCGGTCTGGGCTCAAGCGGAATGTCGATGGCGCGCTGGCTGGCCGGGCGTGGCGCGCGCGTGCACGTCGCCGACAGCCGTGCCGTGCCGCCGAATGCCGAACAGCTGCGCGCGGAGCTGCCAGGCGTCGAACTGCACACGGGAGCGTTTCGCCCCGAGAGTTTCGCCGATGCGGAGCTGATTGCGATCAGCCCTGGCGTCCCGCTCGCCGAACCGCTGGTACAGGCGGTTCTGGCGCGAGGCCTGGAAGTGATCGGCGACATCGAACTGTTCGCCCGCGTGCGCGACGAATTCCCCGGCGCCAGAATCATCGGCATCACCGGTTCGAACGGCAAGAGCACGGTAACCGAGATGGTCGGCGCGATGGCGCGCGCCGCCAGGACCAGGACGCTGGTGGCCGGAAACATCGGCTTGCCGATCCTGGAGGCGCTTTCGCAAATTGGAACCGGACACTGTCGGTGCCCGGATGTGTTCGTGCTCGAGCTATCCAGTTTTCAGCTGGAGACCACGAAGAGCCTCAACGTCGACGCCGGCGCGGTCCTGAACCTGAGCGAAGACCACCTGGACCGCTATGCGGGCATGCGCGAATACGCACAGGCTAAGGCGCGCATCTTCTTCGGCAATGGCGCGCAGTTGATCAACCGCGAGGATGCGTGGGCGCGCGACATGGCCGGGTCGGGCAGGCGCGTATTTACTTTCGGACTTGACGAACCACGCGCGGAGGGCGCGTGGGGGTTGCGCAATCTCGACGGCGAACTCTGGCTCGCAGAAGGGCGGGCCAACCTGATGAAGGTTTCCGAGCTGAAGGTGACGGGCCTGCATAACGCCGCGAACGCGCTGG
>CAYNFN010000161.1:0-9914 GCA_964396485.1 uncultured Alcaligenaceae bacterium | reverse complement strand
AGGTCGCTCACGGGATCACCTCCTTTCAAAGTTGCCAGACTGTAGTGTAGCAAACGGCGCAATTTAGGCAACAGGGTCGAACGCCGACCTGGTCAATCGAGCGCGTCGCCAGGTTACTCGCCCGGTAACGTGAGGTCGGTCACGTGCCGGGTCACGGTCAGAATCCAGCCTGCCGCTCCGTCCACCTTGAAAAGGCGGAAATCAGACTCCATTCTCGGTAGGACTGGTACCGACAAGTTCGACTGCCCCACCATCTCGCCGTGGGACGACGACGACACCTGCAGCCAGTCAATCCAACACGTAGAGGCCGGCATGCCTGCGTTTACCCAGTTCCTCATCATTGCCAACGTCGGCGTTTTCCTTCTGCAACTGGCGGGGGGCGGCGGTCTCGTGCAATGGTTCGCCCTCTGGCCGGGGGACGGCTCCGGCCTGGCGAGTCTGCCGCTGCTTACCCCCTGGCAGTTGGTGACCTACAGCTTTCTGCACGGCAGCCTGATGCACCTGGCCTTCAACATGTTCGCGCTGTGGATGTTCGGAGCCGAGCTGGAACGCGTTTGGGGCGCGCGCCGCCTGGCCACGGCATATTTCGCGAGCGTCGTGACCGGTGCCGTAACGCACTTGCTGGTTGCCGGGGCGTTCGGCGGCGGCGGTGCGCCTGTCGTAGGTGCTTCGGCCGGTGTATTCGGGTTGCTGCTGGCGTACGCGCTGCTTTTTCCAAATCGAAGGATCATGCTGCTGGTCCCGCCAATCCCCATGCCTGCGCGCGTGTTCGTGCTGGTCTATGCCGTGCTGGAACTGGTATTGGGCGTTACTGGAACGCAATCGGGCGTGGCCCATTTCGCGCACTTGGGCGGACTGCTGGGCGGTTGGTGGGTTTACCGCTTCGGTCGCAGCGGACCGCGACGCTGGCGCGGCTGAGAATGGCTGCCGAATGCTTTGCACCAGGCGCCGGGAAATGCAACGGCCCTCGCGCACGTGATGTGCGCTGTTCGCTATCAATCCAGGCTGCGTTACGCCGGATCAGCAACTTCGTGAGGTACTCGGGCCGGGTTACTATCGCGACTTCTCAGGGAAAGGATTCCTCATGAAAGTCCTTGTGCTCTGCCTATTGGCATTATTCGGAATCGGGCTATCCGCCGCACCAGCCACTTCGGCGGATCTTGCAACCGACGAGCAGAAAACCTTGTATGCAATCGGTGCCGCGCTCAGCCAGTCCCTGCATGATTTTTCGCTGAGCGGGGCCGAACTCGAGATCGTGAAGTCCGGCCTCGCCGATGGCGTCCTGAAGCGACCCCTCAAGGTCGATATGCAGACCTACGGACCGAAGATCGAGCAGTTGGGGAAGACTCGCGGCGCGGCGGTTGCCGAACTTGAAAAGAAGGCTGGAGCCGCGTTTCTGGCAAAGGCCGCCGCGGAACCGGGCGCCAAAAAAACCACGTTGGGAGCGATCGTCAAGACCACCAAGGAGGGCATTGGCCCGTCGCCTACCGCCACAAACAAAGTGAAGGTCCATTACCACGGCACCCTGGTCGATGGGACGGTGTTCGACAGCTCCGTCAAGCGCGGCCAGCCGGCTACGTTCCAGCTCGGCAACGTGATCAAGTGCTGGACCGAAGGCTTGCAGCAGATGAAGGTCGGTGGCACGAGCCGCTTGGTGTGCCCGGCCAACATCGCCTATGGGGACCGCGGATCACCGCCTGTCATCAGACCCGGCGCGACCTTGATATTCGAAGTCCAGCTGCTCGAAATCGTCAAATAGCGGGGCCAACCGGAACCACAGGTCAAGCGCAGAATTTCGGTCACGAGCCAACTTGTAGAGCGGGCACCTTTCGGTGCCCGCTGTATTTTCCCCGGCTCAACATTCAGCGCAACCGGAATTCCGCCAGCCCGGCGCTCCCACTAAGCGGAGTGCCCATGCTCGATCAACGCGGCCGCTTCGTTACCCGTGAGCATGAAGGAGGTGGCGCCAAGCGCGAACGGACGCGACAGGATGCTCCCGACCTGCTGGCGAAGGCGGTCCTTGTGCGGCGACTTGATCATCACGGAGTACATCGGCGGCTTGCCGTGGGCGGGGATGATATCCACGCGAAACGGCACCAGGGTCGGATCGCCGGTAACGCCCGCAAGGGTAGTGAGATAGCTGAGGAGTTCGGTCTGCGTGGGGTATGGGGTCACGGGTTAAGTGTCCTGTTCCGCTAATTCGTGACCGAAAACCCGACGAAAATCGGCGTCATGCTGTGTTACGAGTCCTCGCCGTGGGGCCCACCACTGTCGAGGACTCGCGCCTTGCCTGACGCCGATTTCGCGGGTTTTCCGATCGATGATGGATTGCTGTCAAACAGACTAAGGGGCTGGCTTCCAAGGTTTGCGAGTTATTCCAAGAATTAGCGGAACAGGACACTAGGTGTGGTCAGGTTCTGAAAGCAGCCGGACGCCCGACGGAGACGATCGTAAGTGCTGTCAGTTCCGCGGCAGACTACACCGGACGAACGGCCGCCGTATCGGCTGATTCTCGGCAACGATCCTTAAAGAGGGCGGCCTGTTGCATGAACCTTGCCTTTCAGTTCCAGGACCATGTCGTCGACTGCGCGCAGGAAATTTTCGTGGTCTTCCGTCGCTTTTGCCATCAGCCACTCGTGAGGAATGGCGACTTCCATCGAAAGAATTTCGTGGCGGTTGTATGCGATCCGAAGAAGGTGCGTGGTACGAGGCGCGAAGACAGGCTGCCCGGAATCGAATTCCACGATGTATCGCAGCGGGTCCAGTTGCCGGCGCTGGAGTACCGTCTTGATACCCGCGTAGGCCTTAGACAGCGCCTCCTGATACGTGAGCGAATCGGAAGTGATCATCGTCCGTCGCCCGTCTCCGGCGTTCAGGCACGCCGCACGTGGCGCGCAGTGGCAATCCGGGCAAGTGTAATGGGCTCGGGAGGCAGTTCCTTCATTCTGTCGAGCGCTTTGCCGAACAGGTCACGAACATCGCCCGCAATGCCGCCTGCAACCGAATCACGGTTCTTTCCCTTCTTGCCGTCGCAGAAGATTTTCACGCGAAGATAGGATTCCATCACTTCACGGTCGTTGCCGGTGGCAAGTCCACTGAGCTCCGACGGAACTTTCGTTGGATCCTTGGCGGGGTCCATCATGTTGGTGAGTGTGCTGGACAGGACGCCTCGCACTTCGGTGCGCGTCCTGAACGGCGTGAATAGCACGGTCCATTTATCACTGATCATTGCATGCCTCGTAAGGGTTGAAACGACATTCAAGGGATGGCGCGTCAGGCAGACGCGGCGCGCGGCTGGTCCAGTATGGCCCTTATTGGCGAGGGTGGCCGAATATATTACTGAACCCGGAACGGCGCGGGCGACATGTGACAGGCCTGCGCCTTCCAAGTCTTCATATTCCTGCAATCCTGAAAGGACAGCGGAGCAGCGTTTTTCGCTCAGCGCTTGAGAGGAAAGAACGGCACCGGCGTCATCAGGCGATTTTCCTGGTGCTCCAGCGCGCCGAGCTTGGCGCTCTCTTCCATGAAGGCAATCCACTCCGGGTCGGCCATCATCGCAGCGCGGCGGCGCGCGCGGTCCGCGGCGTCCTCATAGGCCCAGATGTGGATGTACTGGTTGACGTTGCCGGTCTCGGTCACGAGGTAGGCAAAGGGTTGGCCGAGGTGCCGGGTCTGCGGTCCCTTGCCCATTTTTTCGTAGAGCGCGAGATGCTTCTTGATGGTACCGGGGCGGCAGGTGTAAGTACGCACGTCGAGCAGCATGTCTTCCTCCAAAAAAATATCGAAAAGGCGGTGTCAGGCATTGCTTGTTGCATGTCATCAGGAAAAGTTGCAAATCGATTCAGCCTCCGCGCGCTCCCTGCGTATTGACATAGAGCGCATAGACACTCTTGGCTGCCGCCATGAACAGGCGGTTGCGGTAGGTGCCGCCGAAGCAGAGGTTGGCGCAGCGCTCGGGCAGGTTGATGCGGCCGATAAGTTTGCCATCCGGGTTGTAGATATTCACGCCGTCCAACGCCGCGTCTCCCATCCCCCAGCCCATCCAGAGATTGCCGTCCACGTCGCAACGCATCCCGTCGGGCGTGCCGGGTCCAACGTCGATGAACCTGCGCTTGTTGGATAGCTTCCGGCCGCCCACCACGTCATAGGCGTACACGTTTCGCGGCGTAGTGCCAGCCTCGACCAGATAGAGCATCGATTCATCCGGAGAAAAGCACAGTCCGTTGGGCCTGGCAACCTCGCCTTCGACAACGGTCATTTCGCCGCTCTGGCCGTCGACGCGGTACACGTTCATCGGCAGTTCCTGTTTGGCGAAGTAGCCCTCGTAGTAGCCGAGCAGCCCGAAAGGAGGATCGGTGAACCAGATCGAGCCGTCGGACTTGACGACCACGTCGTTGGGCGAGTTGAGCGGCTTGCCCTCGAAGCGGTCGGCGACCACCGAGATCGTGCCGTCGTATTCGGTACGCGTGACGCGCCGCCCGCCGTGCTCGCAGGTGATGAGCCGCCCCTGCCGGTCGCGCGTGTTGCCGTTGGCGAAAGTGGACGGCCGGCGAAAAATGCTCACGGCGCCGGTTTCTTCCTCCCACTTCATGATCCGGTTGTTGGGGATGTCGCTCCATAGCAGATAACGCCCGTCACCGAACCACACCGGTCCCTCGCTCCAGCGAAAACCGTGGGCGATCCGCTCGACCGCCGCGAGATTGAGGCGGTACCTGGCGAAGCTCTGGTCGATGATCTGGACTGCGGTATCCGGGTATCGCTGGCTCGGCTGCCAGGGCGGTTCGGGGGCATCTTTGGGTTCGGTGTTCTCGGGCGGCATGGATGTTCTGGTTCTGTGGAGAGTCGTCGTGAAGTTTACAGCGGTACAGCCCGCAGCCGCCACCCGCGGAGAACCGAGCGATGTCACCCGGAAGAAATGGCGGCGCTTGGAAAACGATGGCCGAGTTGGGATGTGGCTGGCGAATAGCCCGGCTATCCCGTACGCGCTTCGAAAAGGATCGGGCGCCGATTAGTGCCCGATTTGCTTCGGTGATCCGGTAGTATTCGCGAAGCATTCTCGCATCGGGGCGATGTTTTCCTGGACTCGAGTCGTTGCAATAAAGTCTCTTTCTTCCTGACGATTTGCGGACGTTCGCGCTCCTGTTTCGAAAAATCACCACAGATGAACATAAACAAGATGGCTCCCCTTGAAAAGACCACCCTCCCTTCCGGCATACGCTCCCGCTTCGTGTACGACATCAACGGCCTCACGATGCACGTGTTGGAGGCCGGCTTCGAGGTCAGGAACCGGCCTTGCGTGCTGCTGCTCCACGGCTTTCCGGAGCTTGCGTATAGCTGGAGGAAGGTGATGCTGCCGCTGGCTCAAGCGGGCTTTCACATAATCGCTCCGGACCAGCGCGGCTATGGGCGCACCACCGGCTGGGACGGCGATTACGACGGCGACGTCGGTTCCTTCCGCATGCTCAACCTCGTCAGGGATGCACTGGGACTGGTTTCCGCGCTCGGTTACCGCAACGTGAAAGCGGTGATCGGACATGACTTCGGCTCTCCGGTCGCGGCCTGGTGTTCGCTGCTGCGTGCGGACGTGTTCCGCTCGGTGGTGCTGATGAGCGCGCCGTTCGCGGGCCCGCCGGCGCTGCCGTTCAACACTGATAACAACGGCAATGCGACGAAGCCGCCCGCCGCCGACATTCACGGGGAACTGGCGGCGTTGCGACGCCCGCGCAAGCATTACCAGTGGTATTACTCCACACGCGAGGCTAACGACAACATGTGGAAATGTCCACAGGATGTCCACGACTTCCTCCGCGCCTACTACCACAACAAGAGTGCGGACTGGAAGAACAACAAGCCCTTTCCGCTCAAGTCATGGAGCGCCGGCGAGCTGGAGAAAATGCCGACCTACTACATCATGGATCTGGACCAGGGGATGGCGGAGACCGTGGCGCCGGAGATGCCCTCCAGTTCCGGGATTGCGGCGAACAAATGGCTTCCCGAAGAGGAGCTCTCCGTGTACAGCGCGGAGTACCGCAGGAACGGGTTCCAGGGCGGCCTGCAGTGGTATCGGTGCATGACGGGCAGCAAGTACATCGCCGAACTCCAGACATTCTCCGGCCGCACGATCGACGTGCCGTCGATGTTCATTGCCGGAAAGCAGGATTGGGGCAGCTACCAGGTGCCCGGCGCGCTGGAGAAAATGCAGAACAGTGCCTGCACGCAAATGCGCGGCTGCAATCTGCTCGACGGTGCCGGGCACTGGGTGCAGCAGGAACAGCCGGAGGCAGTAAGCAGGCTGCTCATTCAGTTTCTGCAGCAGCAGGCATAAACCGGGAAAGAAGCGCCATGGGCGGATTCGCCGAATACGAACAATACGACGCGCTCGGACTCGCCGATCTGGTGCGGCGCAAAGAGGTCACGCCCTCCGAGTTGCTCGAAGCGGCGATCGAGCGCGTCGAGGCGCGCAATCCGGCGATCAACGCCGTGATCATGAAGCTTTACGACTACGGCAAAAAAGCGATCGCCGACGGCCTTCCCGATGGACCGTTCCGCGGCGTGCCCTTCCTTATGAAAGATCTCACCTCACCGGTTGCGGGCGTGCAGATGACACGCGGCTCGAAGTTCTTCGCCGACACCCCGCCCGCTGCCGCCGACAGCGAGCACGTGAAGCGCCTGAAGCGCGCGGGGCTCGTCACCTTCGGACGGACCAACACCTGCGAACTCGGCCTCTCGCTCACATGCGAGCCGCAAATCCACGGTCCGACGCGCAATCCCTGGAACGTCGCGCATATCTCCGGAGGCTCGAGCGGTGGCGCCGCTGCGGCCGTAGCGGCGCGCATGCTGCCGATCGCGCACGCCTCAGACGGGTTCGGCTCGATCCGCGCGCCGGCGGCGTGCTGCGGACTGGTCGGCCTCAAGCCGACACGCAGCCGCAACACCTTTGCCCCGTTTGCCGGCGAAGGACTCGGCGGTGTTTCGACCGAACACGCAGTGAGACTCACCGTGCGTGATTCCGCCGCGCTGCTGGACGCGACCCGCGGGCCCGGTCCCGGCGATCCCTATGTGGCGCCCGCGCCCGCGGGGCCTTATCTCAGGGAAGCCGGCGCGAACCCCGGCGAGCTGCGCATCGCATGGACCGCCAGGTCGCCCAACGGCGCCGGGGTCGATCCGGAATGCCTGCGCCTGCTCGCCGAAACGGTAAAGCTCTGCGCCGATCTCGGCCACAACGTCGAGGAAGGCAATCCGGAGATCGATGGCGCTGCGGTCGTGCCGACCTTCCTCGCGTTGGCCGCGGCGAACACCGTCGTGAATCTCGCCAGCCATCCGACTGCCGGACGCCCGGCACGCGAAGGTGAAGTGGAGCGCATCACCTGGCTGACCGCGAAGATGGGCGAAAAGATCAGCGCCCCCGATTACGTTCGCGCCACGCAAACGGCGCATCGCCTCGGACGGCAGATGGCGGCCTTCCACTCCGAATGGGACGTGCTGCTGACGCCGGGACTGGCTTCGCCCGCGGTGAAGCTCGGCTGGCTCGACATGATGATGGACGACGTGGACGAATACTGGCGACGGGTGTTTGCGTTCTCTCCGTTCACCGTCTGGTTCAACCTCACCGGTCAGCCCGGGCTGATGCTTCCGCTCGGCCAGAGCTCGGGCGGGCTGCCGCTCGCGGTCCAGCTCGTCGCACCTTACGGCGACGAGGCGACGCTGTTTCGCCTCGGCGCTCAGCTCGAAGCGGCGCGCCCCTGGTTCGGCCGCAAGCCCGCGCTGGCGTCCTGAGCAGTGCGCAGAGTCGAGGGCTAGCCTGGATAATTCATTAGGGACTCGGGATGATGGTGAGTCAAGTTCCGAGACAGTTGCGGCTCGACTGCCGCAGCCGATAGATCACTCTATCGGCCAGGAAGGCATGCCGCAAATGGCCGGAAATGGGCCGCCAGCGCCCGAGTAGCCCGACGCGACACACTGTACCGCGCATGCCCTTGCTCATAGACACGGCACGCCAGCGATTATCCGCACGAGGGGCGTCTTCATGAATTATCCGGGCTCGAGACCTGAGGCCAGTTCCAGCGTGAGCTGCGCGGCCGGTATCTCCTTGCAGCCGCTGGCGTTCTGTCCGGACCAGAGCGGCGAGAAATCACCTGAACCTTCGGCTTCGGCTTTGGCGCGCAAAGGCCCGATGGCCGAGGTAGCCAGCGGAAACGCCGGCGCCGCGTTGTTCATCGGGCCCAGTTCCTTCATCACGTGGTTCATGATTCCCCGCGCAGGCCGGCCTGTGAACAGGTTCGTCAGTGCCGTGTGGCGCGCGGATTTGCTCTTCAGCGCCGCGCGATGCACCGCGCTGATGGTGGCTTCCGGGCACAACAGGTAAGCTGTTCCGATCTGCACGCCGGCTGCACCCAGCGCCATAGCAGCCGCGACGCCTTGCGCATCCACGATTCCGCCGGCGGCGATGACCGGCAGTTTCACCGCGCGCACCACCTGCGGCAGCAGCGCAAACGTTCCGACCTGCGTGCTCAGATCATCCGACAGGACAATACCGCGATGCCCGCCCGCCTCCACGCCTTGTGCAACAATGGCGTCCACCCCGTGCGCTTCGAGCCAGAGCGCCTCGTCGACGGTGGTCGCCGAGGAAAGTATTTTCGCGCCCAGCGCTTTCGCCCGCGCCAGCAGTTCCTTTGGCGGCAATCCGAAATGAAAGCTCACCACCGCGGGCCTTATTTCGTCCAGTACGTCGGCGGCCTCTGCATTGAAGGGTGCGCGCCCGGGCCCGGCGGGAATTTTATCCGGATCGATGCCGTATTTCCTGTAGTAAGGCAGCAGCGCCGCGCACCAGGCCGATTCGCGCTCCGGGCTGGGCACGGGCGGCACGTGGCAGAAGAAGTTCACGTTGAAAGGCTTGCCGGTCCCTGCCTTGATTGCCGCCAGCTCGTTGCGCATGGCGTCGGTGCTGAGCGTGGCGCAGCCGATCGATCCGAGAGCGCCGGCATTGGATACAGCCACCGCCAGCGCGTGGCCCTGCGCGCCTGCCATCGGCGCCTGGATGATCGGCAGCTCTATGCCGAGGACTTCGGACAGTTTCATCGTTTGGTATTCGCAGCCATCTCGCGCGGCGCATTCTCGTTTCCGCGTCCCGCTGAAGCCAGATTCTCCCGCACTGTGGAAACGAGCTCAATAGAACGCAGACGCGCCGGCTGATCGTGGATGTGCGCCGTGATCATCAGTTCGTCCGGCTGCGTGGATTCGATGAAGGCCGCGAGACCGCGTTGGACTGTCTGCGGCGAGCCTGTGAACGAGACCGCGAGCGCACGTTCGGCCATCGCCTTCTCCACAGGCGACCAGTATGTGTCGATGTCCTCGATCGGCGGCGGCACCTGTCCCGGTGACCCGCGCCTGAGGTTGATGAAGGATTGCTGTTGCGAGGTAAACTGGCGGCGCGCTTCCGCGTCGGTATCGGCAGCGAGGACATTCGCCCCGAGCATGGCATAAGGGCGGTCCAGTTGTTTGGACGGCTCGAAATGGCTGCGGTAGATTTCGAGCGCCTGTGTCATCAGGTCTGGCGCGAAATGCGAGGCGAAAGCGAACGGCAAGCCGAGCATGGCCGCGAGTTGCGCGCTGAACAGGCTCGAACCCAGCAACCAGATCGGCACCTCGAGGCCCGCACCCGGCACTGCGCGAATGTGCTGTCCCGGCTGCGGAGCGGCGAAATAATTCTGCAGTTCCTGCACGTCCTGCGGGAACTGCTCGGCGCTGTCCGCAAAATCGCGCCGCAGGGCGCGTGCCGTCATCATGTCTGTGCCTGGCGCACGGCCCAGGCCAAGATCGATGCGGCCGGGGTACAACGAAGCGAGCGTGCCGAACTGCTCGGCGACCACCAGAGGCGAGTGATTCGGCAGCATGATGCCACCGGAGCCCACGCG
>CAYNFN010000160.1:0-4882 GCA_964396485.1 uncultured Alcaligenaceae bacterium | reverse complement strand
TGCGCGACCAAGTCGCGCGGTTTCTGGCGAAAGAAGTCGAGCCGCATGGGGAGGCATGGGAGGAGCAGGGCTTTGTCCCGCGCGAGGTTCTGCGCAAGATGGGCGTGCTGGGGTTCTTCGGCATCACCTATCCGGCCGAGTACGGCGGCGCGGAGGCCGACGCGCTGACCGCGCTGGTGTTCGCCGAAGCGGTTTCGCGGACGACGTTCGGCGGTTTCGCAGCGACAGTCCTGGTACACACCGACATGGCTTCGCCTCACTTGGTCAACGCCGGCTCCAGGGCGCAGCTCGACAAATACCTGCCCGCGGTCATTCGCGGAGAGCGCATTACCGCGGTCGCAGTCACCGAGCCGGACGCCGGATCCGACGTTGCAGCGATCCGCACACGTGCCCGCAGGGACGGCGACGGCTGGGTGCTGAATGGCGCCAAGATGTTTATCACCAACGGAGTGCATGCGGATCTCTACTTCGTCGCGGCGCGCACCGACCCGGAGGCCACGGGGTCACGCGGCATCTCGATGTTCATCGTCGAGAAAGGTTTCCTGGGGTTCCGCGTCGGCCGCGCACTGAAGAAGACCGGCTGGCTGTGCTCGGACACTGCGGAACTGGTATTCGAAGACTGCCGCGTGCCGGCGGCGAACCTGCTCGGGGAAGAGAATGCCGGCTTCTACGCGGTGATGAAGAATTTCCAGACCGAGCGCATCGCCGCGGCCGCCATAGCGGTCGGCCACGCGCTGACGGCGTTGCGTCTGACCGTCGAGTACGTCAAGAGCCGCAAGGCCTTCGGCGGGGTGCTGTTCGACAAGCAGGTGATCCGCCAGAGACTGGCGATGCTGGAGGCCAAAACGCACGCGGCGCGCCAGTTTCTCTACCACTGCGGATGGCTGGCGGCGCAGCGGCGCGACTGTGTGCGCGAAGTGTCGATGCTGAAAGCCCTGACCGGCGAACTGGTGAACGAAGTGCTTTACACCTGCCAGCAGTTCCATGGCGGCATGGGATACATGCGCGAGAGTGCCATCGAGCGCCTGGCGCGGGATTCGCGCGTGCTCTCCATCGGCGGCGGTGCGACCGAAGTGATGCTCGAGGAAGTGGCGAAGCGTTTCGCCCCGGACTGAGACTGGAAGAGAAGAACGCAACGACGATGAAATACGACACCCTCGAAACCGGGACCACGCAGGGGCTGGCCGTGGTGCGCATGAACCGTCCGGACGTGCACAACGCCTTCGACGATCATTTGATTGCGGAACTGACCACGGAACTGCGCCGGCTCGAACACGCGCCGGAAGTGCGCGTCGTCGTGCTCGCCGCCAACGGCAAGAGCTTCTGCGCGGGTGCGGACCTCAACTGGATGCAGCGCATGGCGAAATATTCCGAGGCCGAGAACCTGCGCGACGCGGTGGCGATGGCCGGGCTGATGCGCACGTTGCACGGAATGCACAAACCGACGATTGCGCGGGTGCAGGGCGCGGCGTTTGGCGGCGGCGTCGGGCTGGTCGCGTGCTGCGACATTGCGGTGGCTGCCGCTGAAGCGTCGTTCTCATTGTCTGAAGTGCGGCTGGGGCTGATCCCTTCGGTGATCAGTCCTTACGTCATCACCGCCATCGGCGAGCGCGAGGCGCGGCGTTATTTCCTTACGGCCGAGCGCTTCGGCGCCGAGGAGGCCAGGCGCATCGGCCTGGTGCACGAAGTCACCACCGGCGACCGGCTCGATGAGACGGTTAAGAATTTCGCCGATTATCTGTTCAAGGGAGGACCGAACGCGCTGGCAGCGGCAAAGAAGCTGATCGTCGACGTAGCCCGCCATCCGCTGGACGATGCGCTGATGGAAGAAACCGCGCGGCGAATTGCTTCGATCCGCGTCAGCCCGGAAGGGCGCGAAGGCTTGAGCGCTTTCCTGGAGAAACGCCCGCCTTCCTGGATGAATAAGAATTGAACCGCAGAGGCGCGGAGGCGCAAAGGAAACGCAGAAGAATTCCCGAGAATTACAGTGCCGTGCGGGGATCGCGATTTTGACTGGGAACCTATCGGCCTTGCATCGAGTCAGGGTTCGCATTTCTCGGCGCGGTTTTCTCTGCGCCTCCGCGCCTCTGCGGTTTGTTGGAAGCAATGATGTTTGAGAAAATTCTCATAGCCAACAGAGGCGAGATCGCCTGCCGTGTCGCGCGCACCGCGAAACGGCTCGGCATGCGCACTGTCGCCGTTTATTCGGAGGCGGACGCAAACGCGCTGCATGTGGCGAGCTGCGACGAGGCCTGCCAGATCGGACCGGCGCATCCGCGCGAATCGTATTTGCGCGCGGACCGTATCCTCGAGGCCGCGAAGAAAAGCGGCGCACAGGCGATCCATCCCGGTTACGGCTTCCTGTCCGAGAACGCGGAGTTTGCGAAGGCCTGCGGGCAGGCCGGGGTGGTGTTCATCGGTCCGCCGGCTGGCGCGATCGAGTCCATGGGATCGAAGAGCGCAGCAAAGGCACTGATGGAAAAGGCCGGCGTGCCGCTGGTGCCCGGCTATCACGGCGCCGCGCAGGATACCGCGACGCTCAAGAAGGAAGCCGATCGCATCGGCTACCCGGTGCTGATCAAGGCGTCCGCGGGAGGTGGCGGCAAGGGCATGCGGGTGGTCGGGAAGGCGGGGGATCTTGCCGATGCGCTCGCTGCGGCGAAGCGCGAAGCGGCCTCATCGTTCGGCGATGACCGGGTGCTGATCGAGAAGTATCTCACCCGTTCGCGGCACATCGAGGTGCAGGTATTTGCGGACACGCAGGGGC
This sequence comes from uncultured Alcaligenaceae bacterium, assembly GCA_964396485.1. GTDB lineage: Bacteria > Pseudomonadota > Gammaproteobacteria > Burkholderiales > JACQAP01 > JACQAP01. The sequence continues at coordinate 2,115 of CAYNFN010000160.1, read as the reverse complement.
ATTGCGTGTATTTGTTCGAGCGCGACTGCTCGGTGCAACGCCGTCATCAAAAGATCCTCGAGGAGGCGCCGGCACCGGGAATGTCGGCTGAGCGCCGCCGCGAAATGGGCAACGCCGCGGTTTCGGCGGCGCGGGCGGTTGGCTACGTGAATGCCGGCACGGTGGAATTCATCGCCGACGAGCACGGCCACTTCTATTTCATGGAAATGAACACCCGGCTGCAGGTCGAGCATCCGGTGACCGAGATGATCACCGGGCTGGATCTGGTCGAATGGCAGTTGCGGGTTGCTTCCGGGGAACCGCTGCCGCTGGCGCAGGAGCAATTGGCAATCAAGGGCCACGCGATCGAGGCGCGCGTGTACGCGGAAGACCCCGCGCGTGGCTTTCTTCCCGCCGCCGGGCGCATCGAGCACCTGCGCCAGCCGGAGCAGTCGGCATACGTGCGCGTGGACAGCGGCGTGCAGGCGGGCGACGAAGTCGGTGTGCACTACGATCCGATGATCGCCAAGTTGATTGCCTGGGATTCGGACCGTCCTTCCGCGTTGCGCCGGCTGCGCGCTGCGCTTGGCGAGTTTCAGATCGTCGGACCGACCAGCAATCTGGCGTTCCTTTCCGCCGTCACCGCGCATCGTGCGTTCGGCGAAGCGCATCGCGAGCCGGATTTGCTCGATACCGGCCTGATCGAGCGTTATCGGACCGAGCTGTTCCAGGATAGCGGGCCGGCGTCCGACCCGGTCCTGGCGATCGCGGTATTGAGCGAGCTGCTGCGCATGGATTGTGCAGCGGCGCAGGCCGCGATGCGCTCAGCGGACCGTTTCTCGCCGTGGAACGCGCGCGATGGCTGGCGCCTGAACGAGGACAACCATCACACCTTCGTGTTCATCGACGCCGGCAAGCGCGTGGAAGTGGTGGCGCACTACCGAAACCGGGGTTACCTGCTGGAACTGCCGGGTGGAAAGATGCTGGCCTCCGGAGACCTCGCCGGCGAGCGGACGATTGATGCCGATCTCGCCGGCAATCGTACCCGCGCGACAGTGGTCCGTCGGGTCAACGAGCTGACCGTGTTTGCCTTCGGCGGCAGCCATCGGCTCGAGTTCGAGGTCCCCGCCAGCGTCGAGGAAGAGGATCCTTCCGGCAGACTGGTCTCGCCGCTGCCTGGAGCCGTGATCCAGGTGCTGATCAAGAACGGCGAAGCGGTACAGAAAGGCCAGGCGCTGATGATCATCGAGGCGATGAAAATGGAGCACACCATCTCGGCGCCGCAGAGCGGGACGGTCAAGCGGATATACTTTGCGGCAGGCGAGCAGGTCGCCGAAGGCGCGCAGCTGCTCGAGTTCGAGGAAACGGCCAAAGCATGAAATATCCGAAACGCGTCAAGATGGTTGAAGTCGGTCCGCGCGACGGTTTGCAGAACGAGCCCGGCAGCGTCCCCGCCGACGTCAAGGTCGCGATGATCGATCGCCTGTCGGATGCGGGGTTGCCCGCGGTCGAAGCGGGCAGTTTCGTTTCGCCCAAGTGGGTGCCACAGATGGCGCATACCGCGGAAGTCATGGCGCGCATTCGCCGCAAGCCGGGAGTCGCCTATCCGGTGTTGGTGCCGAACATGAAAGGCCTGGAAGGTGCGCTCGCGGCCAAGGCCGAGGAGATCGCGATTTTTGGCGCGGCAACCGAGGCGTTCTCGAAACGCAATATCAATTGCAGCATTGCCGAATCGCTTGAGCGCTTCGAACCGGTGTGCCGGGCCGCGCTCGACCACGGAATGCGCGTGCGCGGCTACATGTCTGTGGTACTCGGTTGCCCATACGAAGGCGAGGTCAATCCGGAAGCCGTCGCGGCAGTTTCGCAGCGACTCTACGACATGGGTTGTTACGAAATCTCGCTCGGCGACACCATCGGCACCGGCACGCCGGCCAAGGCGCAGCGCATGATCGAAGTGGTGGCGAAGAAGATTCCGGTCGTGACGCTCGCCGGTCATTTCCACGACACCTATGGACAAGCGCTCGCCAACATCCTCGCGGTGATGGAAATGGGGGTGGCCACTTTCGACAGTTCGGTGGCGGGGCTGGGCGGCTGCCCGTACGCGAAGGGCGCGACCGGCAACGTCGCCAGCGAAGA
>CAYNFN010000159.1:0-8618 GCA_964396485.1 uncultured Alcaligenaceae bacterium | reverse complement strand
CAAGCTGGCGGCCTTTGCGGGCGCTTAGTACCCCGCGAATCGGGATCGATGACCGGTGCGGCAGTTCGAGCTACGGCAGTGGCTCGGCATCGAAGGCCGGCAGGTGTAGCGTCTCGCGAACGTCCCCCTGTAGCCGGTTCGCGACATGACAGACACCGACCGAGGCTGTGTGAAAACTGGCATCGAATTCTTTGCGGTGGGTCCGCACATCACCGAGCGAATACAGACTGCGGCAAAAGTGGAAATCCGCTGTCAGTAGCTCCGAAGTAAGCAGACCCGAGTGGGAAAAAGCCTTTGCGCGAGTCGTAGATTTTGAGTTTTCACACAGCCTCGACCCAAAGCGGACATTCACGATACAAACAAAAACCCCGCCGAAGCAAGGTCTGTGTGATTGTTGAGTGTTGAGTGTTGCGTGGCTTGTTGTCTCCTGCGCCGACCGATTCAGCAACGGCGATTACTTAATGAACGTTCCGACAACAGACCCCATAAGGGTGAAAACCTTATCAATCAGGTACGCGGCGAACGTAATTGTCAGCCCGAAAATAACGGTCTGCACAGTCACGTGCAACCAATCCTTTCCGGCACGCTTGAAGCGAATATTCGGGAAACAGAAATCGACGAACCTTGTAATCTGCTGGTTGACGTAGCCCCAGACATTTGAATAGACCAAAAACGCGAAGAAGAAGGTCACCACAAACGCATTGTCGACATTCAATAATGGAGCAATCTTCAGCGCGGCCCACAAGCTCAAGCCGAAGCCAACCACGATTCCAGCGAGTTGGATTAGCAGCCCGGTCCACGGAGTTCTGACGAGTCCGCTCCACGATTTATGACCGGCGAGTACTTCGGTGAGGTTTGCGAAGGTTGCGTCTGTCCAGTCCTTGTCGTCAGCAGTAACCGTCAACCAGCAAGTATTGGGATCCTTTGCGTCAAGACGCAGGTCGCAATGTGTGCCGAATATCGCTGCGGAATTGCGATATGCAGCAGAGTCCACGGTGAAGATAATCCGTTCAGAGTCGCGAGCTTCGCGAAAGTATTTCTTCACGTCATCAAGGTTGACGAAGCGAAAGCCCTTCTCGTCAAAGCGAATGATGTAGAACAGAATGGCGCGGTTAGGGGAATCCTCCTTCACGCCATTATTGTGGAGAGCGACCCGCGCAATGAACGCATCATTCAGACGGTCGAGGGTAGCTTCGTCAATGGAGAGGTTTTTTAGCTTTTGATCACGGAGGAACTGCCCCATATTCGCCCCCCAGGCATTGCGACGAAAGCGCAATACTAGCCGATTACTTTATTCTGAGCAGCTACGCCGTCGCAAACGGCTTCCCGTTCGCCGTGGGTGGCGCCTAGGGAAATAGCGCCGTGGCGAACGCCCGCTTTCGACCCAAAGCGGACATTGCTGACAGGAGCCTGGAGACCGGACGCGGATATTAAAGGATAGGAAATTCCTTCGCGTCCGTGCCGCGAAATGCGCGCGGTTGCGGCGTGTTTCGGGTCGGTGAGCGGTGCTTCTCGCTATGATCGATCCTGGCCGCGGCTGCGAGCCCGGTACACAAGCGGCCTTATGGCAAATACGAGCTTGTCTGTTTTATCGTTTCTCAGATTTTCCTATCCGTTGACCTCGGACGCCCCTGAAACCAGGTTCGGAATGGGCCAGTGGGTTCAGAAGATCTAGTAGGGGTCTTAGCCCATCGGGGAGTCCATCCTTCTCAGAACACTGATAAGAACCGATATCCACAGAGTGCAGACAAGAACGAGAGCGACGATCACGATAACGCCCAGAATTGCCTCACCCTGCGGGAATATGGGTGCATCATTGGTCCCAGGAAGAACCGCCGGACCTCCGAACACAGGGATCAGCAAAGCTAACAAGACCGGTATTACGGCCCCAAGCGCAACGACACCAAAACTGAATATGAACCGGAATATTTTAAGATAAGTGCTTCTGGTTGAAGCGGGAACCTTCCCGGCTGTTCTCTGGACGGGTTCAAGGAGTGACCGTATCAGCTTCTGCCTCATTTCGATCTGTCTATACCATCTTTCCATGCTAGTGACCTTCCCCCTGGCTTCGTCCATCCCGACCAATCCTGCTAAAGGATAGGAAATTCCTTCGCGTCCGTGCTGCGAAATGCGCGCGGTTGCGGCGTGTTTCGGGTCGGTGAGCGGTGCTTCTCGCTATGATCGATCCTGGCCGCGGCTGCGAGCCCGGTACACAAGCGGCCTTATGGCAAATATTGCGCCCCTTTGGCAAATTCGGAAAGAGCGAGGACTGCGAGCGCCGCTTGGGCAGGCCTCAGGCGATGTCTGGGACGGGATGGTAGGCGAGCGGCAGGCTCGCGCGCTCGCCAGGCGGTGAGGGTCCACAGGCCGGCCGCGGGTCCCAAAGCCCGAGCCAGGAGAGGATGCGCTCGATCACGGCCGGATCCTCGATCAGCGAGATCACGCGCATCTGCGCGCCGCATTCCGGGCAGGTCAGCGGATCGACCTCGTAGACCTTGCGAATCATCTTCGCCCACGCGATCTTCGCGGCTCGACGCGCCTGGCTCTCGGCTTCAGGGCCGGGCCCGTCCATATCGGGACGCTCGTGCTCCGAGCCCCGCGTTCGGCTCGAATAGCGGCCGTAGTAGCGCACCATGTGCTCGTGCCGGTCCGGGACGTGCTTGCAGAGGAGCTCCAGCCACTGGACGCCCGGCATGACCTGGAAGTTGCGCTTGAGGGTCGCGTGCAGCTTGCTGCGGTAGATCACTGCGCCCCTCGCCGCGTCGTAAGTCGTCTTCTCCAGCGAGAACGGCGCGCGCAGCATGTAGCCTGCCAGGCTTTTCCGGCCTTCGGCATCGCCGGCGGCGACGCGCACCTGATTGTGGACGGTGAAGCCGCTATGGCGCCAGGCGAGCATCTGCCCGGCTAGCGGCGGCAGGATCGCTTCTCTTCGGACGAGGAGGCCCAGCACCTCGCGGCGCAGCCGCTCGCCGAGAAGCGCTTCCGGGATCGGCGGCAGAGGAATGAAGCGTCCCGAAGCTTCGAAGACGCCGTCGGCGACGAGCGCATGCACGTGGGGGTTGAAGTTGACCAGGTCGCCGAAGGTCTGGACGAAGAGGATGAAGCCGGGGCGGGCGCGGGGCAGGGCGGCGCCGTACGCCTGCGTGAGCGCTCGCGCGATGATGCGGCAGAGCTCTCCGAGAAGAGATCGACGATAGGCGAAGAACGGCCGGATGAGCTTCGGAACCGTGAAGACGTATTGCCGGTGCGGCACCGGCCGCAGCACGCACTGCTCGACCCACTCACCGTAGGCGAGGACGCGCTTCTGGTGGCAGCTCGGGCAGAAGTAGCGCGTCTTGCAAGAAAAGGCGAGAAGCAGGTCGTGGCCGCACCCGCCGCAGCGGATGCGCGCGAAGCCGCAGTGCAGGTCGCCGCATTCGAGAAAGCGCTCGAGCACATTCTCTTCGACGGCGCGGCGCACGCGGCCCGAAGCGCGCAACTCCGGAAGGTGGCGATTGACGCACTGCCACAGCGGACTTGCGCGCGGTCTGCGCGGGCGATAGATCGCCGGGCGATCGGCCTCCATGCGGCAACGAACGCGAGGGACGCTGCCGCGGACGAGTGCAACCGGTGACCGGATGACATGGCGGTACGGCGGTCAACGCGACCGGCGGCGCAAACGTTGAAGCACGATTCGGAATCGAGGCCGGTCGCTCGAGGCCGATTCCGCCGCGCATGCGGGCATTCTGCGCACGGCACGGCCCGCACTCGACGACCTTCCACCGCGGCACGGGCGAGGCCCTGTGCTGCGCCGCTGGACGGCTCCAAGGGTAAGCGCAGCTGCCCCTGCCCGTGCCTCTCGCGCCGCGCTACGCGACATCCGGAACGGGGTGGGACATTATGCGAGTGACCGCTCTTGGCCGCGAGCAGCCTGATCGTCGACGGTCCCAGTTCGACCCCTTGCTGCCTGTCGTGCTCTAAGGAAGCGGACCTTCGCGGCCCTCGCTGTATGGCCAACAGCGGGCCGTCACCGAATTACTTCGTTGGCTCTCATCAGTACCGGTTGCGGAATGGTCAGGCCGAGCGCCTTGGCAGTCTTGAGATTGATCACGAACTCGTACTCTGTGGGTTGCTCGACGGGGAGATCGGCGGGCCTGGCACCACGGAGGATTTTGTCAACATGGCGCGCGGCCTTCCGGACTATTGCGGTGTAGTCTGGTCCGTAAGACATCAGGGCCCCTTCTTGGGGATACCCCCGAAACTCATGGATAGCCGGCAGTCGCGACGACGATTCCAGTTCGATGAGTTTTCGCCGATGCGCGGAAAAGAAAGCCTGAGGCGCGACGAGGAGCGCCTGGACGCGGGCGTTAAGTCCCGCGAAGGTGGCGCCTCAAAGTCATTCGGCGTCCGGATCAGCACGGGGACGATGCCGATCCGCAGCTGGCGCGCGGCCGGTGGGGCCTCGCGCCACACGCCGTCCCACACTTTGTCCGCGGGGTGCCCCACTACCCCTACCCGCTTCAGGCGCGGAACCACCTCCTTGAGGAGATTGAGTTGCTTGGCCACCAAGTCGACACCCATGTCTGACATCCCCGTGACATTACCGCCCGGACGCGGAAAACTAGCGACAAGTCCGCTGCCGATAGGATCGGAGACGATCGTGAAGACGATGGGAATCGAGCTTGTCGCCGCCTTGGCTGCACGCGCAACCGGCGTTGTCGGGGCGACGATCACATCAACCTTGAGCTGCACCAGCTCTTCGGCAAGCGTGCGGAGCGTTTCGGTGCGACCCGCGCTGCTTCGGTGCTCGATAACGATGTTCTGGCCTTCGATGTAGCCGAACGCCTGAAGCTCCTTCGTGAATGCTTGCAGATAGAGCGCGGCGTTCGGTATTTCTGGCGCGAGCCACCCAATGCGCCAGACCTTTGCGGCCTGCGCGGACGCCTGACGTAAGAGGATCAGCGCTCCGGCGCTTGCCAGAAAGATACGGCGGGAGATCATGGGATCACCTCATCGGTGCGCAGTACGCCCGGGCGATTCACTTCCATGCCGGCCTCCTTTGTGACGCCCAACAGTATTTAACAGACCAAGCGTTCAGGACTACTGAGATGGGCAGAACGTGCCGAGCCGATGCTCCGAAGACGTCTGTCCGCATGTGCAATGATAATGCGGATCGCTTGACTGCTATCGAGGAAATACTCGACCGTCTTCTTGTGACGTTTTCAGCCCTTCGTATACGCGTATACGAATTAGAGCCGGTTTGGTCTGACACTGTCTGTCAGATGAAGTCGCAATTGCTATAGTTAATCCTTCACCAAGATATTACTTTCTTCGTGTCTTCGTGTCTTCGTGGTAAGACTTATCGTTTGAAGGGAGCGTGAGTGTTCGAATCGGCGGAACTGGGACATTCGATTTCCAAGCGCACTTACGCGCGCGAGGTCCCGAAGCTGCGCGCAGCGCTGCTGGACGCGCAGTACGACCTGTTCCAGGACGGCCGCTTTCCGGTGATGGTACTGATCGCCGGCGTGGACGGCGCCGGCAAGGGCGAGACCGTCAACCTGCTGAACGAGTGGATGGATCCGCGCCACATCCGCGTCGCCGCGTTCGGCGGGCCGTCGGACGAGGAACGCCAGCAGACCGCGTTCAAGCGCTTCAAGATCACGCCCGAAGACTGGCGCAACCGCAAGAAATGGGAAGCCTACGAACAGGCGGTGTGCGACGTGGTGGACCGCACCTCGACTGCGGTCGCGCCGTCGACGCTGGTGGAAGCCAACGATAAGCTCCACGCCCGGATCAAGGTGCTGAAGACCATCTGCGAGCGCCTCGAATCGGCGCTCAAACGCTGATACCGCGGGAACTTGCCGCGATCGGCGTACTCACACGTTTGCCCTCTTCGCTGCCGGTTGCGTATACTTGAGCGCATCATGAAACGCTGGAAGACAGGAATGGTCGCGTTGATTTCGCTGTGGCTGCCGTTGCAAGGCTACGGCGCGATCGCCATGCCATTCTGCCAGCAACACGGCATGGCCGCCGGAACCGGGCTTGCAGACACATCCCAGGAGTACCCCGACGCTCACCCGGGCCATATGATCCATAACGATTCGCCAACTGACGCTGCGGGCATTACTCATGCTGAACACGCCAGCAGCGATGCCACCAGCGGGTTGGCTTGCAATAATTGCGGCGCCTGTCATCTGGCATGCTCTCCGGCAATCTCGGCGATTGCGCCCATCGCAGTGTTGATCGGCGACTCCGTTCTCGAGTCGTCCCCCGCCGATTCACCGCACTTTTTCTACCCCGAGCAACTTCAGCGTCCTCCCCTTTCCGCGCTCCTCTGAGCGCGGGTTGAACCATTGACCGGCCGGCACATCTGCCGGGGCGGTTCTTACCTCCCGCGAGAAGCACCCGCCGTACTTTTACGGCCCTCAGCCGACACGTCGTGTCTGGGCGTCTGCACCCGCTTGTCGGGAGCGGCGCACCGTACCGCGAACAGATCGAGGAATTCGATGAAGCCCATTTCACGCAATACGCCCGGCATACTGGCAGCAACCCTGCTGCTGGCCGCCTGTGCCACGGTTTCCGCGCCCGAATACTCGCGGCAGCACCCTGCGAACCCCGAAGCAACCCAAGCGCCGGCGCCGAAAACATCAAGCGCGCTCGACAGCTATCAACCCGCCGCAGCACGCAAACAGCCAACCGGCCAATCAACCAGGCCCGAAGGCCAGGATGGTCACGGAAGTCCGGGACCACAGCCTGCAGGGCAACCGAAGGAGGACGGCCATGATCACCATTGAACGCGATCAGGTACCCGGCATCAGAATCCTCGCCGCCATCTTGCTCGGCGTATCCGTGCTGGGCGGCTGTGCGACCGTGCAGCGCGAGGCGCGTTTCCCGCAAGTGCAAAGCGCGGTTGCCGACCGCCTCGGCCAGAAGGTCGAGTGGAATCGCGACGGCGAGCGCGACGAGCGGGCGCAGCAGGCCACGCGCACGCTGCTGCAGCAAAAACTCTCCGCCGAAGCGGCATTACAAATCGCCCTGTTAAACAACCGCGGGTTGCAGGCAAGGTTCGAGGAGCTCGGCATCGCGCAGGCTGATCTGGTCGAGGCCGGATTGCTGGAGAACCCGGTATTGGGCGCCAGCGCGCTGTTCCAGGATGCCGGCACCGAGATCGACCTGGATATCGTGCAGAACTTTCTCGGCGTATTCACGCTTTCGGCTCGCAAGAAGATCGGACGTGCGGCCGCCGAGCGGGTGACATTGGAGGTCTCTAAGGATGTGCTGGATCTGGCGTCGGAAGTCCAGGCGCAGTACTACCGGGTGGTGGGCGACGCCGAGGCACTGGCACTGGCACGCCAGGTCGTCATCGCAACCGACGCCGCCGCGGAACTGGCGCAGCGCCAGTACGCCGCCGGCAATCTGAGCAAGCGCGAGCAGAGCCTGCATCAGGCGTTCTACGCGCAGACGCTGCTGGAAGTTGCACAAACAGAAGCACAACTCGACGCCGATCGAGAAAAGCTCAATCGACTCATGGGGCTGTGGGGTGCGAATACGCGCTGGACCGTTCCCGACCGGCTGCCGGAGATCCCCGAAAAGCTGCCAGCGCTCGACGACGTGGAGCGGCAGGCAATCGAACGGCGTTTCGATCTTGCCGCTGCAAAAAAGGAAGCGGAGGGCGTCACCCAGGCGCTCAACCTCGCCCGCCAGTACCGATGGCTCGGCCCGCTCGGTATCGGCGTGCACTTCGAGCGCGGCCCGGCCGAGGTGAAGTCCTACGGACCCAGTGTCGAACTCGGGCTGCCGATCTTCAACCAGGGGCAGGCCCGGATCGCGCGGTTGGAATCCGAACGCAAACGCGCCGAAGAGCGCGTCGCCGCACTGGCAGTGGACATTCGCTCCGAGGCGCGTGAAACCCGCGGCCGTCTCAGCGCACTTCATCAGTCGGTGAGGCATTACGAAAAGGCACTGTTGCCTCTGCAGCAAACCATCGTGGCCGAGACGCTCAAGTTCTACAACGGCATGTTGCTGGGCGTCTATGACCTGCTGCTCGCCTCGCAAAGCCAGATCCAGACCGGGCGCCAGTACGTCGCTGCCACTCGCGACTTCTGGCTGGCCTGGACCGAACTCGAGCATGCGATTGGCGGGCGGATAACTTCCCCGGCAGCCGCGCCGTCAACCGAGAACGACACGGACGTCCCCGCGGACAACCCTCACCAACATGGAGACAAGCAATCATGATGACTCGTCGCGACATTCTCAGAAGCGGAGCGGTGCTGCTCGCCGGCGGAGCGGTGTCCGCAACCTTCCGCAACGCCAATGCCGCCGAGAAATCGGCCGCAGCCACCAAGCCGCCGATTCCCAGACCGCCGGGAAGTCATTACACCCCGGTGGTCACGCTCAACGGCAGCACGCTGCCATGGAAGATCGAAGGCGGCGTCAAGGTGTTTCACCTCACCGCAGAACCGGTAAAGCGCGAATTCGCGCCGGGCATGGTGGTGAACTGCTGGGGCTACAACGGCCAGACGCCCGGGCCGACAATCGAATGCGTCGAAGGCGACCGGGTGCGCATCCTGGTCACCAACAAACTGCGCGAGCACACGACCATCCACTGGCACGGCATCTTCCTGCCCAACGGCATGGAC
>CAYNFN010000158.1:0-6367 GCA_964396485.1 uncultured Alcaligenaceae bacterium | reverse complement strand
GGCGATTACGCTCGGATACCGGAGTTGGTTGCTGATCTGGTCCAGCACAAAGTCGACGTGATCGTCGCGGACACTACGCTCGCAACCCAGACGGTCAAGCGCGCCACGTCCACCATCCCCATCGTCATGGCCGTCGTCGCCGATCCGGTCGGATCCGGCCTGGTCGCGAGCCTTGCGCATCCTGGCGGCAACATCACCGGGCTCTCGGGCATGCGGGCTGAGCTTAGCGCCAAGCGGCTGCAACTGCTCAAGGAGGCGATCCCGCGGATCGCCCGGGTGGCGGTGCTATGGAACCCAGACACACCGTACCACTCGAAGGCGGTCGAGGACCTCAAGGCGGCAGCGCCCTCGCTGTCGATCCAACTGAGTTTCGTGAGCGTGCGAACGCCGGAGGAGATCGGTTCAGCCTTCTCGGCTGTCAGCCGAGCGCACGCGCAGGCGCTCTACGTGCTCGAAGCCCCCCTCTTCTTTACTCATCGAACGACGCTTCTCAAGCTTGCGTCGAAGGCCCGGCTACCAACCATGTACGGGCAGCGGGATTACGTTGACGAGGGCGGGCTGATGTCCTACGGGGCGAACATCGGCAATTTGTTCCGCCGATCGGCCGGGTACGTCGACAAGATCCTCAAGGGCGCCAAACCGGGCGACCTGCCAGTGGAGCAACCAACAAAATTCGAACTTGTCGTCAATCTGAAGACCGCCAAGGCACTCGGCATCACAATTCCCGAGTCGATCATGCTCCGCGCCGACGAGGTGATTCGATGACGCGCTGCTGTCCTGACGCGGCCGTATCAAGCGATTGCGCGGCCTGTCGAGGCCGCAGTACCGGCTTCGGGTCGACGAGGTGCGTGTGTTCTACGACATATCGGGCTCGACCGTCGAAGTACTCGCGATCGTGGCCAAATCGGAGGCTGAGCCATGGCTGGTGCAATTCGGAAATCCCGATTGAGGGAAGTCCCCCTGTCTGAAATTAAGGACGACTTGTCGCGCTTTCTCCGCGAGGCGGAGACAGCGGAGATCGTCATTACCCGCCACGGCAAACCGGCCGGGTTGTTGATCGGTTTTGAGACGGAGGATGACTGGTTCGATTATCGCCTGGAGCATGACCCGCGTTTCCTTCAGCGAGTCGAGTCCGCACGTAGCAGCTTGCGCACCGGCCGTGGCGTCAAGCTGGAAGATATCAAGTAAAGAAGCGCTCAAGTGGTGCGGTTAGATGTTGAATCCACTTCCACCCAAGACGAATAAGGGTAGCGTCCCCTTTTACTCAATAAGGGTAGCGTCCCCTTTTACCCTTTTACTCTTTTCGATATGAGCCGCGATTCGATAAGATTTGACATCAACGATCGTGAAGGATCCGGGGTCGGACCAACTCAAGATATTGATACGCGGACATAAGTCCATCAAGTTGCCCCAGTTTGAACGCTTAGAGAGGCCTTTTTGTTAGACAAAAACAGATTCCAAGAAATGGCGATGCCGCGTCCTAACGCCGTTTTCGGTTTCGATTGACACATCACCGCTCGTCGCCAAGAGCGAACTCTCCAGCGAGGATCGCCAGAGACAGAAGCAACTTCTTGTGTCGGCCACAATAATCGCGAAATTGTGCCGTCAATTCGCACGAGCAGGAAAAACCGTTACGAGCGTAGAATATCTGCACATCGTTGAGGAACTTCCATGTCGGACACGCTGAAAGAACTTGAACGTCAAGTACGCTTGTTGACCGCAGAGGATCGGGCACGGCTGGCCGAGCTGCTGCTCGAGTCTCTGCGCGATTCTCCGCTCGCGGACATCGAAGCAGCCTGGGACCGCGAGATCGAAGAACGGGCGGCGGCCTATGACCGGGGAGACGTCAAGACGTTCTCTGCAGAAGACGTCTTCGCCGAGGCCAGGCGTCTCGCCCGGTGAGCCGCGCGCGGTTCGTCGCCGCCGCGCGCCTCGAGTTTCTTGCCGAGGTCATCTACTACAATGAAATACAGCACGGGTTGGGGCAGCACTTTACCGCGGCAGTCGAGGAAGCCGCGGCCCGTGCACTCGCTTTTCCACTCGCAGGATCACCTTCCCGCTCGAATACCCGCCGTGTCGTGCTTGACGGCTTTTCGTTCTCGTTGATCTACCGGCCGGAGCCGGATGGCATTATTGTATTTGCAGTAGCGCATCACGCGCGGCGCCCTTACTACTGGCAATCCCGCGCGCGCGCCCGCTGATTTCAGCTCGGCATGGTTGTATCTTGCACCCTTGATCGTCTAGCAAGCAGGCTCCAATCAAGGCGAGCGCTGGCTGCAATGCACCCCGATTAGTAGAAGTTCGCGTGACTGCCTTTCGGTTTTCATTGCCGCCCTGGCAGGCGTAAACTCATGGCCCGCTAGAGCCGGAGTTGAAAAAAATGAATGCCTGCGTCCGTCTTCTCCTAGCTTCTTGCCTTGTCACGGCAGGCGCCGCGCAAGCGCTCGACAAGGTCACCTTCCTCACCAACTGGTACGCCGAGGCCGAGCACGGCGGTTTCTATCAGGCGCTGGCCGAGGGCATCTACGAGAAGTACGGCCTGGACGTGAAAATCGGCATGGGCGGCCCGCAGGTCAACGTCTACCAGTTGTTGCTCGCGGAGAAGGCCGATTTCGTGATGGGCTACGACGTCGCCACCATCAACGCGGTCGAGCAGAATCTTCCCCTGATAACCGTCGCGGCGAACTTCCAGACCGAACCGGTGGGGCTGATCGCGCATCCCGACGTCGGGAGGATCGAGGACCTGAAGACCCGCACGCTGCTGATCGGCCAGACCAGCGAAACGACATATTGGCCGTGGCTCAAGGCGAAGTACGGCTTCACCGAGGCGCAGAAGCGGCCTTATGCGTACAGCGTCCAGCAGTTCCTTGTAGACAAGAATGTCGCGCAGCAGGGCTACATCACCTCCGAGCCCTACGCAATCGAGAAAGCCGGCATCAAGCCGAAGATCTTTCATCTGGCCAAATACGGCTATCCGCCTTACGCGCAGACCATCGTCACGCTCACCAAGACCGTGAAGGCCAGGCCGGACGTGATCAAGCACTTCATCGAGGCCTCGGCGTTGGGCTGGAAAAGCTATCTGAAGAATCCGGCGCCGGGCAATGCCCTTATAAGAAAAGACAACCCGCAGATGGACGACGACCAGATTGCCTTCAGCATCGCCAAGCTCAAGGAGTACGGGATCGTGGATGGCGGCGATGCGAAGAAGCTCGGGCTGTTCACCATGACCGACGCGCGCTGGAAGCAGACCTTCGAGTTCATGCGCGACGCGAAGCTCGTGAAACCTGACATCGACGTGCACAAGGCCTACACGCTGGAATTCGTGAAGCAGATCAGGGTGCTGCCGTAGGCCGCGGACCGGCGATGATCTTCGATTGCCACGTCAACATCTGGAACCACGACCAGGTCACCTCGTTGTGGCGCGAACAGATGGTACGGGTGCGGCCCGACGGCACGCCGGGCCTGCTGGCGGATGCCGACACGCTCTTCGAAGCGATGGAGGATGTGGACAAGGCGATCGTGTTCCCGATTCGCTACGGGGACAGCGCCGGGGTGGAAAGCGACGACGAGACCTGCGCCGAATGCGTGGCCAAATATTCCTCGAAGTTCGTCGGTTTCGCTTACGTGGACCCGCGGCGGCCGGACTACATGGACCGTCTCGTGCACGCGGTCGGGGATCTGAAACTCAAGGGCGTGAAGTACGGGCCGATTTATAACGGCGTGGCGCTGTCGGACCCGCGTATGAAGCCGGTGTACGAATACTGCGTCGCGCACGACCTGCCGCTCACGATGCACATGGGTACGACGTTTGCGCGCAACGCACCGGTCGAGCTGGGACGCTCAATCCACGTCGAACCGATCGCGATCCAGTACCCAAACCTGAAGATGATCTGCGCCCACATGGGGCACCCGTGGTACGAGGAAACCATTGCGGTGGTGCGCAAGCAGCCGAACGTGTATTGCGAAATCTCCGCGCTTTGCTACCGGCCGTGGCAGTTCTGGAACATTCTCGCCTGCGCGCAGGAGTACCACATGACCGACAAGATTTTCTTCGGCACCGACTTCCCGTTCTCAGGGGTGGCGGAAAGCATCGAAGGACTGCGCAACGTCAACAGGGTGGTCGAAGGCACGAACCTGCCGCGCATTTCCACCGAAGTGATCGAAGGCATACTGCATTCCAATCCCTTCGAGCACTGGTGGCACCAGCCTTTTCGTCCGTAGCGCGCGCAGACTCCGCGCAGATCAGCGCTGCCGCTCTCCGAAGCGCGGCCCCGACGGCCCTGCACCCCGGTCCCGATGCCCCCTGCTCTCGCCGCCGCGAAACTGCGGGCGTGATTCGACGCGGCCCGCGTCAGCACCGATGTTCCGCTCGACACGTTCCCGGAGTGCCCCGCCGGAGGCTCGCGCTTCCGGGATGACTCGGGGCATCTGCGCGGCCTGCTCCCTCAAAACCTGCGGCCTGGCCGGCGCCATTCCTGCCGAGGGTAAGGATGGTGCCGCGCGATCCTGCCGCCATTCGCGCGGCGCGCGTTCCCGAGCCCGATCCGGCATGCGCGACGGCTCAGCGAACTGGCGCGGCTGCGAACGAAACTGCGGTTGTGCCCGGTCCGGCTCCTGCCGCCGAGTCATTGCGGGCTCACGCCTCTGCCGTTCCTGGCCCTCCTCCCGCAGGCGCGGAGATTGCCCGGCGAAGGGTGCCTGGCTTCGCGGCCGCGCAGCCTGCGACGATTCACGCCCGGGATCGAGGCGCGCAACGCTCGCGTCCGAACGCCGGTGTGGCGTCTGGATGCGCGGCAGGTCCGCGAAATTACGGCCGTCCGGATCCCGGCGATTCGAATCCCGCGACTGATTCATCGACAGGTCGCGGCGCCCACCGGTTTCCGGGCGTCGCGAATCGCGCCGCTGGACCGGCGTCAGGTCGGCACGGTTGCGCGCGTCGGCATTCGCGTTGTTCCAGTCGCGCCGTCCGCTACGGTCACCCAAATCCTGCCGGCGACCATTCGGACCGACGACGAAACCGCTGCCCGGCCTGACGTGCGCGTGTGGCCGCGCCCCGTCGTCACGATCGATCGAATCGCGCCGCTGGATTGACGGCAGATCCGCACGGTTGCGCGCATCGGCGCCCGCATCCTTCCAGTCGCGCCGGCCGTTTCGTTCAAAGGCGGTGCGATCGCCGAAGTTCTGTCGGCGACCATCCGGACCGGCGACGAATCCGTTGTCCGGCCTGACCTGCGCGCGCTGCCGGGCCCCGTGATCACGATCGATCGAATGGCGAGCGTGCGAATGCACCGCCTTGCGGTCCCAGCGGCCATAAATGTTGGTGACGTTGTGCGATCGGCGGCCGCCGTTGACGGTTATGTTGTTGATCACGTTCACCTGCGAGCCAATCGCCGGACGTTGATGCCAGGCGTGCTGACGCCACGGACCCCAGCAGGGCTGGAAGTGCGGACGCGGCGTCCACGCGGCGAAGCAGCACGGCCGCCACGGGTTCCACCAGTTGTAGACGATGCTGAATCCGAAACCCCAGGTGACCGGAGAGCTGTACCAGACGGTGCCGATCCACGGCCGGTAGTACCAGCCGCTGCCATAGACGACCATGAAGTCGCTGGACACGTAGGACCCGACGTAGCCCGGCGTATAGCCCACATAGACTACTTCCGGCGTCGCGTCGTAGATGCGCACGTAAGTGACGTAGTGCAACGGCGAACTGCGCGGAATCGAATAGATCACCGCCGGCACATAGCTTGCCGCCGACCACGGTCCGAAGGGACTCGAGGCGGCGAACCAGACGCCATTGTCCAATGCGAAGAAGGATTCTTCGCTGACCCGAATCACGGGTACCGGCGCGTTGACCGCGGATTGCAGCGAGGTGCCGGGGATCGGCTGAAACAACGGCTCGCCGTCGTAAGTTATCTCAAGGCTGGCGGCGCTGCGCGTCACGGTCGCCACCTGCGGCACGCCGTTGGCGATGACGGCTTCGCGCGCCTGCGGCGTTCCCGGAACTGCCGCGCGCACCGGTGCGGTCGCATGATCGGGCGGAATGAGCGCGAAATCGCCGGGCAGATTGCCCGCCGCCACGTATTCCCAGGGGCCGCGCTGAAGCGCCCGGGCCCGGTACCAGCGGCCGGAGATGAGTACGTAATGATCCTGCGTCCTGAGATCGAGAAAAATTTTGTTGAGCGAGTTGGTGACGTAAAGCAACTGCGTGCGATCGATCGGCGCGTACTGGGGCGGACCGCCGGTCTGCAGCAGTTCCGTGGGCTCGGTACTGACGTAGATCGCCGCCGCCGTGTCGAGCGGCTCGCCGTCCTCGACGTCTTCATCGAGCAGGTCCACCTGGTCCTCTTGCACCGCGAGTTGCCTGGCC
>CAYNFN010000157.1:0-1734 GCA_964396485.1 uncultured Alcaligenaceae bacterium | reverse complement strand
AAGCGGCGGCACGTTGCCGAGCGCATTGCTTGCCATTTGATGCAGAAAGCGCTGATTACCGCGCGCAGCCGCGGAAAGCCACTCGCGCAGACGGTGAACGGGTGTCGCATCGCCGCACACCGCGCGAAAATCGAAGAAGATCGCCGCGTTGAGCAGCGACTGTGGGTCGCCGCGATCAATCCAGGTGGAAAAGGTTTCCTTCCATTCGCTCAAACCGAGGCACCAGCGCGGGTTGCGCGCCATGACCTCTCCCCTGCAAAGCGGAAAGCCGCACTCGGCAAGTTGCGCGTTGATGCGCGCGGCCAGCGGCAGCAGTCTCTCACGGTTGCGCGCCGGCTCGCCCGATTCATCAGCAAACAGGATGCCGTTATCCTGATCTGTGGCAAGCGTCTGTTCATGGCGTCCCTGGGAACCGAGCGCAATCCAGGCGAAGCTGTCGGAAGGCACGCCAGCCGCGTCGCACTCCAATTCGACGACGCGCGTGGTCAGCTGGTCGTTGAGCGCCGAGATCAGATGCATCATGTGTTCGGCATCCACACCCTGTGCCAGAAGAATGTGGGTCAGCGAACGGATGTCCGCCGCAAGTTGCTGCAACCGGGAAACGGTTTCGGCCGACCGAATTCCAGCATGGATCCGCGTCACGCCGACTCTCTGCAGTGCGAACAGGTCGCTCTCGGAAACGACCCCCAGGATCGCGTCGCCGTCCTTGACTACCACGTGATGAAAACCGTGGCGAGCCATCGCAAGTGCCGCTTCGAATGCCAGCGCCGACGACGGCAGGCAAATCGGCCGAGGGCTCATGCAGTCTTCCACTGGTTGCTGCGTATCGGTTCCCTCCGCCACGACCCGATCGCGCAAATCACGCAGGGTGAAGATTCCCTCGAGATCGCCGGCCGCGGAGACAATGAGAATCGAGCCTACCCGCGCCTCCCGCATCGCGCGCGCAGCGTCGCGCACCAACGTTGCCCCGGAACAGACGACCGGAGGCCGGCGAATCAGGCCGGCAAGCGGTGAGTCGAGCGGTTGCCGGCTTGCGCCCAGCATGTATTCGCTCTGCATGCTCTGGCGCGAACGCTCGAGCAATGCCGCCAGCCGGCGCGTGCAGAAATCGTGGAATACCGCGCTCGATTGCAGCAGTCGATGGAAGTCCTCTGCCGGAAGCTGGTAACAGAACGTGTCCTCAACCGCGCGGTAGTAGCTGGTAACGCTACGGTCCCCAATCAGGGCACCAAGCGGGAAGCATTCTCCCGCGGCAAGCCGCCAATGTGAGTCGCCGGTTGCCGGCTCGGAAATGCCGCCGCCGACCACGCCACCTTGCTTGATGATGAAAAACTGGCGGGGAATGCCGTGCGAGGGATCCAGGATGAACGACTGTGCCGGGTAATACGCGAGACTCAGCCGGCTGGCAAGAAATACGAGGTGATTGTTGTCCATCCGGTCGAACGGCGCATGTCGGCGCAGATCACTGGCCGTTGCTCTGACAAGCGGCTGTTCTTTTCCGGATGGACGGTCCATTGGATCTACGCTACGGGTTTTGCCGTCGCGCTGCAATGCGTCGCGACAAGTCAAAAAAAACCCCGCTCGCGCGGGGCTTCTTCGAACGGGCCAAAGGCCGGACTTACATGTCCATACCGCCCATGCCACCCATGCCGCCCATGCCACCACCACCACCACCGCCGTGCCCGTGGTCATCCTTCGGTAGTTCCGCGACCATCGCAGCGGTGGTCAAGATGA
>CAYNFN010000156.1:0-1902 GCA_964396485.1 uncultured Alcaligenaceae bacterium | reverse complement strand
ACCTTCCTGTACACGATCAAGGACATGGCGCAGGGCGGGATCGAGCCGTGGCCGCTGTGGTGGATGTTGCTGTGGTCCGGAACGCTGGGCAGCAACCTCACCGTCGCCGGCGCGCCGGCTCTCTATGTCGCCTTGACCCTCGGTGAAAAGGAAGAGGGGCGCAAAGTCTCGCTGCGAGAATTCCTCGCCTGGAGCGTTCCCTTCACGCTGGTTTGCGCGGCTGTCTGCTACATTCTCGGCATGCTGATTTGGGTGCTGCCTTACGTGAAATGACGGAGGGGTGACCCGACGATAAGGAGACGACATGTACAAGAACATACTGATACCCACCGATGGCTCCGCCCTTTCGCGCAAGGCGATCCTCGCCGGCGTGAAGCTCGCCAAGGCCGTTGGCGCGAGAGTGACCGGTTTTTACGCCGCGCCGCCGGCGACGCCCGTGGAATACAAGGGGATGTTCCCCGTCGGTTATTCCGTCCCGGCGGATCGCGCCCGAGTCATAGAAAGAACCGCAGCCCGGCATCTGGCGGTGATCGTGGAGGCGGCCAGGGCTGCGCGCGTGCGCTGCACGGTCGGGCACGTGACCAACGATTTTCCGGCCGACGCGATTGTCGCCGCGGCGAAGCGAAACAGATGCGATCTGATCTTCATGTCCTCGCATGGTCGCCACGGTTTCAAGCCCTCCCTGCTGGGCAGCCAGACGCAGAAAGTGCTCGCACAGTCTAGAATCCCGGTGACGGTCTACCGCTAGCCTAGCCGCGTTGGGCCGGAGTATGCGCAGGCCGCCGCGAAATCCCAGTGAAAGCGTGTTCTCGCTGGATGTGCGCACCCTGATCCTCTTCGCGGTCATCATCGAATGCCCGATCTTCCTCTGGATGTTCTTCTCCAAAATCGGCGATCTGGAGAATGCGCGCACCCAGATTTTCATGATGTTCGTGCTGATCGAACTGATCCTCGCGCTCAACTTCCGGTCGTTGCGCTACAGCATCGTGGAAGCGTGGCCGCACAAATGGCTGCTGATCGCCATCGCATGGGAGCTGCTGCTGATAGCCGTGCTGCTGCAGTTCGACGCGGTGCGTGAGTCGTTTGGGATCGCGATGCCCTCCATGCAGGACGTGGGAATGATTCTCGCCATGGGCATCGGTGTCCTCATCTCGGTCGAGATCGTGAAGGCGGTCCTGCGCGCGCGCATAGTGCCCGAGCAGGCGTTGGCGAAATGAAAAGCAGGCTGGGCAAGCAACGAGAGTCACTGTGCGCACGAGTGTGTGAAAATGTTGCCATGAGGTTGTTGATGTTTTGATCGGCAGGCTTTGGGACCAAGGTCTGCTGGAACATGACTTACCGTTGATCAGCAAAAATGAAACAACCATTGGTCCTGCTTCCCGGCCTGCTCTGTGACTCTGCCCTCTGGGAACCGCAGTTGTCCAACCTCGCCGACATCGCCGATTTCTTCGTTGCCGACCTGACCGAATTCGAAACCATGAAGGAGATGGGCGAGTCGGTGCTGCGCGATGCGCCGTGGCAGGAGTTCGCGCTTGCCGGGCTGTCGATGGGCGGCTACGTCGCGCTTGAAGTCACGCGTCAGGCTCCGCAGCGGGTGACCCGGCTCGCGCTGCTCGATTCCCGTGCGCGGCCCGAGAAGCCCGATGAAACCGAGCGGCGGCAGCAATTGATGAAACTCGCGCAGAGCGAGCGCGGCTTCACGCCGGTAACCAGTCGCATGGTGCTGCTTATGCTGCATCCGTCGCGGGTCAAGGATGCACAGCTCACCAAGACCATTCGCGACATGGCGGAACGCACCGGAGTCGAAGCTTACCTGCGGCAGCAGCGGGCGATCATTTCCCGGCCCGATTTCCGGCCAGGGTTGCCAAAGATCAATTGTCCCACGCTGGTGCTTTGCGGGCG
>CAYNFN010000155.1:0-7579 GCA_964396485.1 uncultured Alcaligenaceae bacterium | reverse complement strand
TTCAATGCTTCCAAACCAGTCTTGTAGAGGAGAATCATGGTGTTTTCGGTCCGAATCGATAGTCCGATGCGTTCTTGTGCTCTGCGAACGTGTTCGGCGAACGCTGAGACTCAAGTGTTCAACTAACGCTGAAACTCCGCCCGTTACCTGTCACTCGTCACACAATGTTGAGGTGATCCACTCCGGAGGTGAGGTCGCGGTCTTGCGCTTCCTTGCCGTGCAATTTTATCTGCAGCCGCAGTTCGTTCATCGAGTCGGCGTTGCGCATCGCGTCCTCGTAGCTGATTTTTCCCGCCTCATAGAGATCGAACAGCGCCTGGTCGAAGGTCTGCATGCCAAGTTCCCTCGACTTCTTCATGATCTCCTTGATCTCGTGCACTTCGCCCTTGAATATGAGGTCGGAAATCAGCGGCGAGTTGAGCAGGACCTCGACCGCCGCGGCGCGGCCCTTGGTGCCCTTGAACGGAATCAGCCGCTGCGAGACCAGCCCCTTGAGGTTCAGCGACAGGTCCATCAACAACTGGGCGCGGCGTTCCTCCGGGAAGAAGTTGATGATGCGGTCGAGCGCCTGGTTGGAGCTGTTGGCGTGCAGAGTACCCATGCACAGGTGTCCGGTCTCGGCGAAGGCGATGGCGTGCTCCATGGTCTCGCGCTCGCGGATTTCGCCGATCAGGATCACGTCCGGCGCCTGCCGCAGTGTGTTCTTCAGCGCCGTTTCCCAGGAGAAGGTGTCGACCCCGACTTCCCGCTGGGTGATCAGGCAGTTCTTGTGGTCATGCACGAACTCGATCGGGTCTTCGATCGTGATGATGTGACCATAGCTGTTCTCGTTGCGGTAGCCGATCATCGCCGCCATCGACGTGGATTTGCCGCAGCCGGTGCCGCCGACGAAGATCACCAGGCCGCGCTTGGTCATCGCCACGTCCTTCAGAACCGTGGGCAGGCCGAGGTCCTCGAATTTAGGGATGGTAGTGGTGATGGTCCGCAGCACGATGCCCACGCGTTGCTGCTGCACGAAAGCGTTCACGCGAAAGCGCCCGATCCTGGGCGGGTTGATCGCGAAATTGCACTCCTTGGTGGCTTCGAACTCCTGTGCTTGTTTGTCGTTCATCAGCGAGCGGGCCAGTTCCTGGGTGTGCTGTGGGGTCAGGCTCTGGTTCGACACCGGCGTCATCTTGCCGTCGACCTTGAACGCCGGCGGGAAACCCGCGGTGATGAAAAGGTCCGATGCCCTTTTCGCAATCATCCCTCGCAGCAGTTCATGTATGAATTTGACGGCCTGGTCTTTTTCCATCGAATGCTCCTGACAGGATTTTCAGAGTCGCCGCACGGCGCGCTCAGACGAAAGTGTCCTTGTGGGCCGCTTTGCCGCGGGCCTCTTCTTTCGCAATGAGGTTTTTCTTCACCATCTCCACGAGGTTCTGGTCGAGCGTCTGCATGCCCAGATTCTGGCCGGTCTGAATGGCCGAGTACATTTGCGCCACCTTGGCCTCGCGGATCAGGTTGCGGATTGCCGGAGTGCCGATCATGATTTCGTGCGCGGCCACGCGGCCTCCCCCGTCCTTGGTCTTGCACAGCGTCTGCGAGATCACGGCGCGCAGCGATTCCGAGAGCATCGCCCGCACCATTTCCTTTTCCGCCGCCGGGAAAACGTCGATGATCCGGTCGATGGTCTTTGCCGCCGAGCTGGTATGCAGCGTGCCGAACACCAGGTGGCCGGTTTCGGCCGCGGTCAGCGCCAGCCGGATGGTTTCCAGGTCGCGCAGCTCACCCACCAGGATGATGTCCGGGTCCTCGCGCAGCGCGCTTCGCAGCGCATTATTGAACGACAGCGTGTGCGGCCCGACCTCGCGCTGGTTGATCAGGCATTTTTTGCTCTCGTGCACGAACTCGATCGGGTCTTCGACGGTCAGGATGTGGCCGAATTCGTTTTCGTTGATGTCGTTGACCATCGCCGCAAGCGTGGTGGACTTGCCCGAGCCTGTGGGGCCGGTCACCAGGACAATCCCACGCGGATACTGGGCAATTTCCTTGAAGATATTGGGCGCCTTCAACTCCTCCAGGGTGAGCACCTTGGACGGAATGGTCCGCATCACCGCGCCGGCGCCGCGGTTGTGCACGAAGGCGTTGACCCGGAAGCGCGCCAGATTCGGGATCGCGAACGAGAAGTCGATCTCCAGGTTCTCTTCGTAAAACTTGCGCTGACCGTCGTTCATGATGTCGTAGATCATCGCATGCACGTCCTTGTGCTCCATCGGCGGCAGGTTGATGCGCCGCACGTCGCCGTGGACGCGAATCATGGGCGGAAGGCCGGCCGACAGATGCAGGTCGGAAGCGTTGTTTTTTACGACGAAAGCGAGGAGTTCAGAGATGTCCATTTATAATTCCCCGACTAAGGCGAAATGGGGGCGCCAAGAGCGTGCCCGTGGCCACGCCTCGGATCGAAAAGGCTTGCTGCATTGGATGCTTACATTGAAATCTGCAAGACGATTATGACAACAATAGCATCCCGCTTGCAAGTTGTTAAAGCTCGGGTTTCCGAGGCAGCCAGGGCCGCCGGGCGCGCGCCCGGGGAGATCACCCTGGTTGCAGTCAGCAAGACCTTCACGCCCCAGGCAATCGCCGAAGCCAGCGCCGCGGGGCAGACCGCTTTTGGCGAGAATTATGCACAGGAAGGGATCGAGAAGATCGCCGCACTTTCCCACCTTTCCCTCGAGCGGCGCGTCGCATCCCCGGAGGGGCCCCTGCTCCGCCCTCTGGAGTGGCGCGTCGCATCCGCGAATCAATATGACGAACGAACTCCGGGCGACGTGCGCCCCTCCGCCGGGGTCGCATCCCCAGAGGGGCCCCTGCTCCGCCCTCTGGAGTGGCACCATATAGGCCCGATCCAGAGCAACAAGACCAAGCCGATCGCGGAGAACTTCGACTGGGTCCACGGCATTGACCGCGCGAAGATCGCCGAGCGCCTGTCGGCGTCGCGCCCCGATAACAAGCCGCCGCTGCAGGTCTGCATTCAGGTCAACGTCAGTGGCGAAGCCAGCAAAAGCGGCTTGGCGCCGGATGCAGTCTTCGGCCTTGCGCAGACGATCATGCGGCTGCCTCGCATGCGCCTGCGCGGTCTGATGGCGATCCCGGAACCGACACCCGACACGGCGCTGCAGCGCAGCCGCTTCCGCATGTTGCGCGAAATCCGGGACGACCTTCTGCGCCGGGGAATCGCGCTCGATACGCTGTCCATGGGCATGTCCGATGACCTCGAGGCGGCAATCGCCGAGGGCGCGACCCTGGTCCGCGTCGGCCGCGCCATCTTCGGCGAACGCGGTGCCGGCGGCGGATAGCGGTCGCCGCCTATATACTGATTGGGGGGACGATATTGCTGTAGCTGTGCGGGGCGCCCATGTCAATGCGTTGCTGGCCCCAACGTAACCACTTTCAAACGTATTGCAGATTCCCAACATGCGCATTCTTTTCATTGGCGGCGGCAACATGGCCACCGCACTGATCGGCGGCCTGCTCAAGCAGGGGCTCGCGGCCAGCGACATTCGCGTCGTCGAGGTGTCCGAGGATGCGCGCCATCGACTAAAGCAGGCGTTTGGCGTGGCAACGCAGGCAGGGCTCGACGACGCCGGCGTCGTGGAAGATGTCGTGTTGCTTGCAGTCAAGCCGCAGCACCTGCGCGACGTGGCGCAATGGTTGCGCCCGCATCTGCACGGACAGTTGGTGGTGAGCATCGCGGCCGGCATACGGACCTCGGACCTGTCGCGTTGGCTGGGCGGTCACGGCCGCATCGTCCGGGCAATGCCAAACACCCCGGCACTCTTGCGCGCCGGCATCACCGGCTTGTATGCGGCACCGAAGGCCACGCAGGCCGACAGGAACGCCGCGCAGCGTGTTCTGGGTGCAGTCGGCACGGTCATCTGGCTGGAAAACGAAGAGCGCATGGACGGCGTTACCGCGGTGTCGGGCAGCGGTCCAGCCTACGTGTTTTACTTCATCGAGGCATTGCAGCAGGCGGCGCAGGAGCTCGGATTCAGTGAGGAACAGGCGCGCAGCCTGGCCGTGGAGACGTTCGTCGGCGCGGCGAAACTTGCGGCCGGCAGCACCGAGCCGCCGGCGGCTCTGCGCGCGCGCGTCACTTCGAAGGGCGGGACAACCGAACGTGCACTCGAGGTCATGGAGTCCTGCGAACTGAAGGGTCGCGTGGTGGACGCGGTGCGCGCCGCCGCCCGGCGTTCGGGCGAGCTGGGCGACGAATTCGGCAAGACCTAGCAGGTTGTTGTTGTGCCAGAGACCGCCGAGAGTACAGAGAGAAAAAACCGAAAAATCAACCACCAAGGCACCAAGACACCAAGGAATGCAAATGGGAACCTGGAAACTTTGTCAGTTTTTCTTGGTGCCTTTGTGCACCCCTCAAGGGCACCCGTCGAGCGCACCCCTCAAGGGGGTATTGAAGGGAAGGTATTGAAACCGCCAGGTATTAAAAATGATCTTGGTGGTA
Organism: uncultured Alcaligenaceae bacterium; assembly: GCA_964396485.1. Taxonomy (GTDB): domain Bacteria; phylum Pseudomonadota; class Gammaproteobacteria; order Burkholderiales; family JACQAP01; genus JACQAP01. The sequence goes on along the minus strand of CAYNFN010000155.1, from coordinate 3,081 downwards.
AGAATTGGTTCGGCCATCGAGTTTTTCAATAGCCTGCTAGAAGAAAGGGTCCGCAGAGATGAACCAGGCATTGATATTCTTGCTTGAGACCTTTCTGGGGTTGTTCGCACTCGCGCTTTTGCTGCGTTTCTATCTGCAGGCGGTGCGCGCGCCGGCGCGCAATCCGCTGTCGCAGTTTCTTGCTGCCCTGACCGATTTTGTGGTCCGTCCGGCTCGCCGCATCATTCCCGGCCTGTGGGGTTACGACATGTCCACGCTGCTGCTGGCGTGGGCGGTTGAAGTTCTTCTGATCGTGTCGATCAGGGCCATAAGCGGATTCGATATGGGGCCGACAGTCGGCGCGGCGATCGTGGGGCTGATTCTGCTGGCTGTCGTTAACCTGCTGAAGCGTTTTCTGTACATTCTCATGGTGGCGGTCATCGCTCAGGCCATCCTGTCATGGGTGAATCCGCACAGTCCGACAATGAGTGTGCTGGTAAGCCTGACGCGCCCTTTCCTCAGGCCGTTCCAGCGTCGCATACCCCCTGTCGGCGGAGTGGATCTGTCGCCGCTGTTCGTACTGGTGTTGTGCCAGTTGTTGCTGTTGTGGCCGGTTGCGCCGCTGCTAGTCACGTTCAGCCGGATGCTGTGACACTTGGCCGATTCCTGGTACCGCTACAGCCCCGATCGGGACTTGCTTACTCTGGTTCTTCGGGTCCAGCCTAACGCCAGCGATACCGAGTTCGCCGGGTTCCACGGCGGGTATCCGAAAATACGCGTTGCGGCGCCCGCAGTCGAGGACCGCGCCAACTCGTTGCTCCTTGATTTTCTTAAGAAAAAGTTTGATCTGCGGGGCGGGCAGGTTATCATTACGCGTGGCAGCCGCGGGCGTACCAAGACCATCGAAATCTCGAACCCGGGGCAAACCCTGCTGGTTCGACTGAAAGAACTCCTGCAATGATCATCAGCGCCCTAGAGGACCAGGTAACGCAGTACCAGCAATGGCGCGACGAACTGCGTGCCTGCATCGAGGCTTACCAGTCCTGGCTCGAAAGCCACGGCCACGCCGATGTCCAGCGCAGCCTGCGCATATACGATCTGGCCGAGAGCCTTCGCAACGACCGCATGATCCTCGCTTTTCTGGCCGAGTTTTCGCGCGGCAAGACTGAGTTGATCAATGCCATGTTTTTTTCCGATTTCAAGCAGCGGCTGCTGCCCTCGGATGTCGGGCGCACCACCATGTGCCCCACCGAAATCTACCATGACGCCACCGAGGAACCGTACATCAAGCTGTTGCCGATCGAATCGCGCAAGAGCGGCGAAAGCATCGCCGCGCTCAAGCACCAAGTGGTCGAGTGGGTGAAAATCAGACTCGACCTGAGTTCCCACGAAGAAATGAGCAAGGCCATGTCCAGTCTTGGCCAGGTGAAGTCGGTAACGGTCGAGGAAGCCGGGGCGCTGGGACTGCTCGACGAATCGGACTTCATGACCACCACGGTGGTGCAGAAGTACGGCGGCCGGGTGGAAATCCCGTGCTGGCGTCATGCACTCGTCAACTATCCGCACCCGCTGCTCAAGAAAGGCCTGGTGATCCTCGATACGCCGGGCCTGAACGCGCTCGGCACCGAGCCGGAACTGACGCTTTCCATGATCCCCAGCGCGCACGCGGTGCTGTTCCTGCTGGCGATGGACACGGGCGTGACCAAGTCCGATCTGGACGTCTGGCAGAAATACGTGCAGACATATGTCACCCGCCGCATCGCCGTTCTCAACAAGATCGACCTGATGTGGGATGACCTCAAGAGCGACGATCAGATCGAGGTGGGAATCGAGCGCCAGATCGACGAGACCGCGAAGATACTCGGACTCCCGCGTGACCATGTCATCGCACTGTCCGCACAGAAGGCCCTTATTGCGCGCATACGCGACGACGACGAACTGCTGGCGAGAAGCCGCATCGGCAAACTCGAACGCCTGCTGGCCGAAGAGATCATCCCGTCGAAACAGCAGATCCTGCGCGCCGCGGTATCGAGGGAAATTGGCGGCATGGTGGAAACGTCGCTGCACTCGGTAACGGCGCAACTGGGCAGTGCCAAGAGCGAACTGCAGGAAATGTCCAAACTCTCAGGCAAGAACCGCGACCTCGCGAAGGTGCTGCTCGCCAAGCTGGAGACGGACAGGGCCAACTACCTGCGCCACATGGAGAGCTTTAAGAACTCCTACGGCACCGTGCTCAAGCAGGGGCAGGCGCTGCTCGACACGCTTTCCGACGAGCACCTGGACGACATCATGCTCAAGAGCCAGCAGACAATCGAGGGTAGCTGGACCACCGCGGGGCTGATGCGCAGCATGCAGGCGCTGTTCGACACTTTCTCGCGGCAGGCCGAGAAAATCCTCAACTTCGCCGGCGAGTCCCGCAATTACGTGGACGGAGTGTACAACGAGTTCCACAAGATGTACGGCTTCCCCAAGACGACCCCGCCGGCGCTCAACCTCGAGCGCCACATCCTGCGCATGCACTCGCTGCAACAGAGCACCGAGCGCTTCTGCAAGGATCCGGTCAACGTCATGACTGAGAAGCACTTCCTGGTGCGGCGTTTCTATAACGGACTGGTTACGCATGCGCGCGACCTGTTGCGCGCGCTGCGAGTGGAGCTGGACTCGTGGATCAGATCGGCGCTGTTGCCGCTATCGATGCAGCTCAAGGAGCACCAGAAGCTGCTGGAACATCGCGTCGAAAACCTGCGCAAGATCGCCGGCGACATCAACACGCTGCAGGAGCGCGTGCGCCAGTTGGAGCAACAGCAATTGCAGTTCGGCAAGCAGGTCGAGGAACTTACACAGATCCGCAACGTGCTGACGCGCGAGCCGGTGACCGCAAGAGTGGCGAAAGTTGCGTGAGGGGTGAGGGGTGAGGGGTGAGGAGTAAGGGGCCGAGTCTCAGCGATCCCTGCACACTCGTGTCTCAGCGATCACTGAACGCGTTCGCAATGCCATTGCAAGCATCGTGCAACCGATTCGGACCAAGAATGCCATGATTTCCCTCTATAAAACAGTTTGGGAAGTTTTGAGAAGCATCCTGAAGGTCGTTCAGCCAACGCT
>CAYNFN010000154.1:0-5914 GCA_964396485.1 uncultured Alcaligenaceae bacterium | reverse complement strand
CGTTACCGCCGGCAATGCATCCGGCGTGAACGACGGCGCCTGCGCGCTGATACTCGCCAGCGAAGCGTCAGCCAAGCGCCACGGGCTCACGCCGCTGGCGCGTGTGGTCGGGGTCGCCACCGCGGGGTGCGCGCCGCGCATCATGGGAATGGGTCCGGTGCCGGCAACACAGAAGCTGCTGGCGCGTACCGGCATCAAGCTCGATGCGATCGACGTCATCGAACTGAACGAGGCTTTCGCCGCCCAGGGCATTGCGGTATTGCGGCAACTCGGCGTCCGCGACGACGATGCCCGCGTCAATCCCAACGGCGGTGCCATCGCGCTCGGCCATCCGCTGGGCATGAGCGGCGCGCGCCTGGTGACCACCGCAACTTACGAACTGCACGAGCGCAAGGCGCGCTATGCGCTCACCACCATGTGCATCGGTGTCGGTCAGGGCATCGCGGCGCTGATCGAACGCGTCTAGCAGGCTGTTGAAAAACTCGATGGACGGACCAATTCTTACCACCGGGACACAAAGGCACCAAGAAAAACTGACGATTTTTCCAGGTTCCCATTTGTATTCCTTGGTGTCTTGGTGCCTTGGTGGTTAGTTGTCGGTTTTTCTCTCTGTTCTCTTGGCGTTCTTTGAGAATTTCAACAACCTGCTAGGAGGCAATGTCATGCGTAACCTGAACGAAGCCAATCTCACCGATGCCGTGCTGGCCAAGCTCGAACACGCAGGCGATGCGCGCTTCAAGGAAATCATGGAGAGCCTGGTCCGGCACGTGCATGCCTTCGTGCGCGAAACCCAGCTGACCGAAGCCGAGTGGTTCGCCGGCATCCAGTTCCTCACCGCCACCGGACAGAAGTGCGACGTTAAGCGCCAAGAGTACATCCTGCTCTCCGACACGCTGGGCGTCTCCATGCTGATAGATGCAATTAACCACAGGCAACCCGGTGGCGCGACAGAAACCACGGTGTTGGGTCCGTTCTATGTGTCGGGCGCGAACGTCATGCGGATGTGGGCCGACATTGCGGGAGATGCGCCCGGCGAGCCGGCCTACGTCTTCGGATACGTGCTCGACGTGGGCGGCAAACCGATCTCCGGCGCGACGATCGACGTGTGGCAGACGGACGGCGAAGGCGTCTACGATGTCCAGCGCGAGGGCGCGTCTTACGCGCGCGGCAAGTTCATAACCGGTGCCGATGGGCGTTACGGCTTCCGTACCGTCAAGCCGGTCAGTTATCCCATTCCGACCGACGGCCCGGTGGGCAAGATGCTGCTGCGGATGGGCCGCCACCCGTACCGTCCGGCGCACGTACATACCATCGTCTCCGCGCCCGGATGCGAGAAGGTGACGACCCACCTTTTCGTGGAGGGCGATGCGTATCTGGATTCCGACGCCGTTTTCGGCGTAAAGCATTCCCTGGTGGTGGACTTCAAGCCGCACCCGGCAGGTCCGACACCCGACGGAGGGAAATCCGCTGCGCCGTTCTGCACTGCCGAGTACGACTTCAGACTGGTCCGATCCTGATGGGCGATTGGCGCGATTTGCCCTCCGCGCCGTCGCCCGGCACAGCGTTGTGCGCGCTGAAAGAAATAGCGGAAGGCGGCAAGGAAGTGGCGTTCGGCACAGGCCATGAGGCATTCCGTGTACTGCTGCTGCGCACCGTCGCAGGCGTGGTCGCGTACCACAACTGCTGTCCGCACTTTTCGCTGCCCCTGAACTATGAGCCAGACATTTTCCACATCTTCGACGGCGAAGACCTGATGTGCGCGCACCACACCGCGATGTTCAAGATTGCCACCGGAGAATGTTTCGACGGCCCCTGCGCCGGTGCGAAACTCACCGCGGTTCCGGTCGTCGTCGAGGGCGGCACGGTGGTGGTTCGGGCAAGTTAGACCGGGAAATCCAGGCTGGAATTTCACGCCGGCCTCGATGATGCGTTACTTGGACTTGAGGCATCCGCTCATGAATTTCTTGCGTTCGTCGCCCTTGAGTTTCCTGGCCCCCGCGTCCGCGTTGCACTTCTTCATCTTTTCCTGCTGCGGCGTCATTGCCTTCTTTTCTTCCTTCGCCTCGGTCTTGGCGGCGAGGCAGTCCTTCATGAACGCCTTGCGTTGATCACCCTTCAATTCCTTTTTCGCCGCGTCGGCATTGCACGCTTTCATCCTGTCCTGCTGCGAGGTGTTCTGCGCAAAAGCGAGGGCGCAGGCCAGCATAAGGCCGATATAGAGCACAAGGTTCTTCATTTTTTTCCTCTCGGGGTGGCGAATTTCGACTTGACACGCCGCGGATGCGGAACGCCGCGGACCTTAATGCCCGGCTGCCGCCCTGGTTGATGACTCGTGTGCGGAAGCAGGCGAAGCAAGCCGCCCCTCGGCGTCGAATGCGAAGGGCGCAGGCGGGGAAACGATCTGGAAACGGTCGGGGCGGGCGCGTACTTCCGCCAGCAGCGGCTCGGAGACCTGGATCTGCGCCAGTTCCAGCGTGTTCCTGATGCGCACGATCCGGCAGTCCTGCGGTTTCACCCGCACCACGGTCTTGACCGCAAGCTGGATCGCCTCGCGATCGTTGTTCATCACCATCGGGATCGCTCCGCCATCAAGGTTCATCGAAGTGATGATGTTGGCGTAGGTCGAGGGCACGTCGATTTCCCTGAACAGCCGTATGGTAATAATGTCCGCCCCGCCCACTCCGGTGGCGTTGCCGTGGGTCTCGGGCGTCAGGCCGAGGACCGCGATCTTCTTGGTGAGCGGGCCGTAGTTCCATTGCACCGCGCGGCGGTTGCGGCCGGTGATGTTCGGATCGAAACCCGCGCCGCTGATGTTCTTGCCCATCTCGTCGATGATCAGCACATCGATTTCGTCGAAGAACAGCTGCGGCATCAGCTTCTTCGCCATGTCCTGCAGAACCGGTTCGCGCTCGGCGATCCGCTCTGAGGGAATCACCTCGATCGCGGCGGTCTGGTCATGCGCGTTTTCGACGATACCCACGCCGAAAAGCACGTTGCGCCTCGCCAGGTGCACGTCCCGCACTTTTGGCAGCAGCTCGGGAAAGGTGTCCATGCCGTGCTGGTGATAAGTCGCCGCGCCGACGATCTTGCCGATGCCGATCGCCAGCATTTTGGTGATGCCGCTTTCGGTGGCGCCGCGAAACGCGGTGTGCGGCTTGATGCGGTTGACGACCACAATGCCGTCGGCCTCGGCAGCGAACCGGTCCATGTGCACCGGCGTGCCGTCGGCGAGCGTGCCGACGATCACGGTGTCCATGGTTGCCCTGACCGGAACACCGGTGGCGGCTTCAGTGATGCCGTAACCCTCCAGGACTCTCTTCTGGCCTTCCGCGGTTGCCGCGCCGTGGCTGCCCATCGCCGGAAAGATGAACGGCCTGGCGCCGAGCGCCTGCAGCTCGCGGATCACGCACTTCACGATGGTCGCGATATTGGCGATGCCGCGGCTGCCACACCCTACCGCGATTACCTGGCCAGCTTTGACTCTGGCGCGCACCTCGGGGTGCTGGAATTCGTTCGCAATCGTGGCCGCAATGTCGCCCAGATGCACGGCGTCGAATTTCTGCCGGACGTCGACCATACGCGGCAGCGCGATATCCAGTCCGCCGGCGATGTTGACCTCGATCCTGTCCCCGATCATGTGCCTTCTCCCTTTATGCAGGCTGATACACCGGCACCACGTAAGGCCCCTCCGGGATCACCGCGACCGCCGTGTCGCCGCTTGCTTCCACGCATCGGTGCAACAGCTCCTCCACCGAGTCGATCACATTCACCCCGGTAAGCGTCCGGTCCTCGGCGCGCAATCCGCCGCTGTAAAGGTGCACGCTTCCGGCTTTCATCGGCTTCAGTTGCATCTGCGTCTGCCACTCGTCGATATCGGCGAATTGCTTGCGGCTGATGTCTGCGAAAAAACCGTCCGCGCCCATGTCGATGAGCCGGCGCTGCGCATCGGCGTATTCTTCCGAACCCAATCCTTCAGAACACTCGGAGACCACCACCAGGTTGCCTCCCGGCTCGAGAATGTCCACCGGACCGACCATGCCTTTTACGGTCTGATAATAGGTCTTGTCGAGCGGATAGCCGGCGGCGCTGGTGACCACGGTACTGAAGCGGCGCGCGACCGCCACCTGGGCGTAGCCACGGGTAAACGCAACTGCGTCGAGGTGGCTCGCGATGATCTCGCCGTAGTTTACGAACGACAGCCGGCGATGCTCGTCGATCACGGTGTTCAGCGCCAGCACGTGGCCGAGCTTGCGTACGATTTCGAGCTGCTCTTCGTGCAACGGGTTGCCATCGAGCACGCAATTATCCGCCCTGGGATGCGACATGAAGCGGGCGCTGTGGAAGGTCGTGATCGTCTCCTGGTGCGCGACACCCGGCGCGATCACTTTGCGCCCGCCCGAGTAGCCGGCCATGAAGTGCGGCTCCACCAGGCCGGTGGCAATCTTGAGATCGGCTTCGACGAAGCGGCGGTCCAGTTTCACCGGCGTGCCGCGCGGCGTCGGTCCGAGATCGACGTGATCGGCGTCGTTGCGGGCGAAGTGGTTCGCCACATTGACGGTGTTCAGCACCCAGGGGTCGCCGATCAGTTCTTCCAGCTCGGCCCCCTCGTTCGGACGATGCAGCCCCGTGGCCACCAGGACGGTGATGTTTTCCGGCTTCATGCCGGAATCGAGCAGTTCCCGGACAATTTCCGGCAGGAGCAGGCCGTTCGGCACCGGCCGGGTGATATCGCAGATCAGGATACAGGCGCTCTTGCGTCCCCGCGCTTCCTCGGCCAGCGGGTGGGCATCAACCGGCCGCGACAGGGCCGTGCGAACCGCGGCCCGCGCGTCGGGCTGCACCGGCATCGCCGGCTTGCGGATCACGGTTACGTCCCAATGGTCCGGCAGATCGAGCGGGTAACTGCCGCGGCCGTAGTTGAGATCGATTCGCATGGCGGGAGGTTGCGTACGGGAATTGCTTGAACTATAGCACCGGCCGGACCGCGGAGTACTTCCGGCAAAACACCTAAGGCGGTAGCATCGCATCTTCATGAATCTCTCCGACCCAGTAACGGCGGCGCTTATCGGCGCCGCGGCCACCTTCGTCACTGCGGTGATCCAGTTGACGACCAACGCGCGCAGGCAGGCCGCGGAACGGGCTGCAGGCAAACCGGCTTCGCGCAAGTCCGGTTCCTGGCTGGCGATCTTCGCCCTGGTGCTGGCGGCGCTGGTGGGCGGCTACGCACTTTCCGAGTATCAGAGCTATAGCCTGCGACAGGATGACAAGATGCTGCGCGAGGAGATGCAATCGCATTTGCGTAACATCAGCGCCGCCGCAGTGCGGCTGGAGCGCGCCGGACTGGAGAAAAACGGCCAGTCGCAGGCGGATGCGCGATTGGCCGCCGAGCGCCGGCGCGGCGCCGAAGGCGTGGCCGCGATCATCAGCGTTCCACCCTGCCGGGCGCCGAAGGCCGGACTTGCGCAGGCGCCGGCGGCATGTGCCGAGAGCGAGGCCTTGCGCACGACGCTGTGCGCGGTGGTGCCGGCGTCGGCCACGGTGACCGAGGTGCAGGTGTTCACACGCATCGAGGATGCGCAACAGCCATGGGACGAAGTGCGGGTACGGGCGGGACAGGACGCCGGCGCGGCAAAATTCGTCGACGCCTACTTCGAACGCGCGCAGGGAAACGAATCGAAGGAAGTCTGCCAGCACTTTGCGCACTGGAACAGCCAGAAAGGCCGCAGCGCGCGCATCCTCGTCAAATACAGTCTCTAGCTTGGCGCAAGCAGCCGCAACGCCAATCCGACGATGCCGCAGGCTGCAATCACCGGAACAATTCCGACGTGGACGCGGAACAGCGCAACGAGCGCTGCGATCCCGAGTGCAAGCAGCGGCCACTCGAAGCGGCCGTCGAAGCCATCCGGCCATAACA
>CAYNFN010000153.1:0-1760 GCA_964396485.1 uncultured Alcaligenaceae bacterium | reverse complement strand
AGTGAGTATGGGCTACTGCTGCGGATCAATAACGGTCGAGGTCGATGTCGATCGCCAGCGAGCGGATTTCCTTCACCAGCACGTTGAAGGACTCCGGCATGCCGGCGTCGATCTTGTGCTCGCCCTTGACGATGTTCTCGTACACCTTGGTGCGGCCGCCCACGTCGTCGGATTTGACGGTGAGCATTTCCTGCAGCGTGTACGCAGCGCCATAAGCCTCGAACGCCCAGACTTCCATTTCGCCGAACCGCTGGCCGCCGAACTGCGCCTTGCCGCCCAGCGGCTGCTGGGTGACGAGCGAGTACGGGCCGGTGGAGCGGGCGTGCATCTTGTCGTCCACCAGGTGGTGCAGCTTCAGCATGTGCATGTAACCCACGGTGACCGGCCGATCGAAGAGCTCCCCGGTGCAGCCGTCCATCAACGCGATCTGGCCGGATTTCGGCAGGCCCGCAAGTTCGAGCATGGTCTTGATCTCGTCCTCGGTGGCGCCATCGAAAACCGGGGTCGCGAACGGCACGCCAAACTGGAGATTGCGCGCCAGATCGATGATCTCCATGTCGGTGAAATCACTGATGTCTTCGGGTTTGCCGCTGGAGTTGTAGATCAGCGTCAGCGCCTTGCGGATGTCGGCGATCCTGGCCTGGGCCTTGAGCAGTTCGCCGATGCGCTTACCCAGACCCTTGGCGGCCCATCCGAGATGGGTTTCCAGAATCTGACCGACGTTCATCCGCGACGGCACGCCCAGCGGATTGAGCACCACGTCCACCGGGGTACCGTCGGCCATGTGCGGCATGTCCTCGATCGGGGTGATCTTGGAGATCACGCCCTTGTTGCCGTGGCGGCCGGCCATCTTGTCGCCGGGCTGGAGCCTGCGCTTGACCGCGAGGTAGACCTTGACCATCTTCTGCACGCCGGGGGGCAGTTCGTCGCCGCTGGTGAGCTTGCGCTTCTTTTCTTCGAAGGCCGCATCGAATGCCTTGCGGGTCTGCTCCAATCCCGCCTGCAATTGCTCGAGCTGCTGTGCCGCCTCCTCGTTCGCCAGACGCACGTCGAACCAGTGGTAGCGTTCGATATCCTGCAGGTAGGCCTTGGTGATCTTGGCTCCCTTGGCGAGTTTCTTCGGCCCACCGTTGGCGCTCTTGCCGGTGAGCAGGCGCTCGATCCGGCCGAAGGCGTCGTCCTCGACGATGCGCAACTGGTCGGCCAGGTCTTTCTTGTAGCGCTTCAGTTCGTCGTCGATGATCTGCTGGGCGCGCTTGTCGCGCTCGATGCCTTCGCGGGTGAATACCTGCACGTCGATCACCGTGCCGGACATGCCGGAGGGCACGCGCAGCGAGGTGTCCTTCACGTCGGAGGCCTTCTCGCCGAAGATCGCCCGCAGCAGTTTCTCTTCCGGGGTGAGCTGGGTTTCGCCCTTGGGCGTGACCTTGCCCACCAGCACGTCGCCGGCTTCGACTTCCGCGCCGATGTACACGATGCCGGACTCGTCCAGCCGCGCCAGCATTCCCTCGGAAAGATTGGAGATGTCGCGGGTGATTTCCTCGGGTCCGAGCTTGGTGTCGCGCGCCACCACCGACAGCTCCTCGATGTGGATCGAGGTGAAGCGGTCTTCGGCCACCACGCGCTCCGAGATCAGGATGGAGTCCTCGAAGTTGTAGCCGTTCCAGGGCATGAACGCCACCAGCAGGTTCTGTCCCAGCGCCAGTTCGCCCATGTCGGTTGATGCGCCGTCGGCCACCACGTCGCCGCGGGCGATGTGG
>CAYNFN010000152.1:0-5883 GCA_964396485.1 uncultured Alcaligenaceae bacterium | reverse complement strand
CCGGGACTTCCGCTACGTCGTTCCATTCCTGATCCAGTTCGGTTTGCTCATCTCCCCGGTGGGATTCAGTATGTCCGTCATTCCCGAGCAGTGGCGCTGGCTCTATTCGCTTAACCCGATGGTCGGCGTCATCGAAGGATTCCGCTGGAGCCTGCTGCCGGATTATGCGCTCGACCCACGGGCACTTTTATCCAGCGTACTGATCTCAACGATCGTGCTTGCAGTCGGGGTCATGTATTTCCGCAGGACCGAACGTTCTTTCGCGGACGTGATCTGACACCGATGACTTGGTCGATCAAGTCCGAAGGGCTGGGAAAGGAATACCTGATCCGGCACCAGCAGGGTCCGCGATATGTGGCACTTCGCGACGTATTGAGCGATTCGGTTCGCAGAATATTCCGGCGCGCGAGTGCGGAAGAGCGGACTCCGGCTCAGGACACGCGCGAACGTTTCTGGGCGCTCAAGGACGTCTCGTTCGAGATAGGACAGGGCGAACGGGTCGGGATCATCGGCCGCAATGGTGCCGGCAAATCGACGTTGCTGAAGATTCTCAGCCGCATCACCGACCCGAGCCGCGGGCGGGCGATCATCAGGGGACGCGTCGCAAGCCTGCTGGAAGTCGGCACCGGATTTCATCCCGAACTGACCGGGCGCGAGAACATTTTCCTCAACGGCGCCATCCTCGGCATGGCCAACGCGGAAATCCGGCGCAAGTTCGACGAGATCGTCGTGTTCTCCGAGATCGAGAAATTCCTCGACACGCCAGTGAAGCGCTATTCGTCGGGGATGTACGTCCGACTCGCGTTCTCGGTGGCGGCGCATCTGGAGTCCGAGATACTGGTGGTCGACGAGGTCCTCGCGGTGGGCGACACGGCATTCCAGAAGAAGTGCCTCGCCAAGATGGAGCAGATCGGAAAGTCCGGGCGCACCGTGCTTTTTGTCAGCCACAACATGGGCACCATCGCGGCACTCTGCGATCGATGCATCCTGCTTTCGTCCGGCCAGGTTCAGTCAGTCGGTCCGACTATGGAAGTCGTGGCCGAGTACAACCGCGTTGCGGAAAAGCACACCACAGTGCGTATCGACTCCTCCATGCGTAACCGCGGCGACGGCCGCATCCGGTTCCTGTCCGCCTCGATATTCAACGGCGAGGGACAGCCCGCGAATTCCTTCCTGATCGGCGAAGACTTCGGCGTGGAATTTACGCTCGAGTCGAGCACCGCCGAGCAGGTTTCATTCTGGCTCATCGTGTTCGATTCCGCCGCCCGGCCGCTGCTGAGTTCGCATCAGCGGGACGTGGAAACCGTCGCGATCGCACCGGGGCGGTTCCGCCTTGCCTTCCGGACACGCAACGTCGGATTGATGCCCGGGAACTACACGATTTCCGCCGGCGCCTTCGACCAGAAGCCGGCGTTCCTCGAGTGGATCGACAATTGCCAGCAGTTCGAAGTCCTGCCGTCGTTCAAGAGCGGGGTTCCCTTCGACGGACGCTGGGGCGCCATAAACCTCGCCGCGGCCTGGAGCCTTTCGTCCAATGGCTAGCAGAAGGGTCTACCTGCCCTCCCCGAGGGAGCCTTCCGGGGCGACATGGCTGATCAATTGCCTGCTCGAGCTGGGCATCAGGACTTTCCGCTATTCGCCCGATGGGATGTGGCGCAGGGTGAAGGGCCGCTGGCTGCTCAATCCCCATGAGCGTCTGCTCAGAAAATGGCTGCCGGCTCTGAGCGACCATGACAGGTTCGATTTCCGCGACGACATCGAAGTGCAGTGGATGCACGAGTGGTGGTCGGAGAAGTACACCGACTCCCAGATCATCTATTTCGTCCGGGACCCGCGCGATTCGCTTTTCTCCCGCTACAAACGTGAGGCGCCGCAGTTGAGTTTCGCCGAATTTGCGGCGTTTCCGGACGTGCGTACGCTGCTCGACAAGGTTGTGAACTGGAAGCTGTTCAACGAGGGATGGCTTTCCCACCCGAGGCTGACCGTGGTGCGCTTCGAAGACTACAAGGCGGATGCCGGGCGAACGCTGCGCAAGGTCCTGAACACGATGGGCCTTGAATATGCGCCGGCCGACATCGATCGAGCTGTGCGGAACTCAACCTACGATCGTGCCGCCGCCGCCGAGCGAGCCTACCGGGCGGAGCATCCGGAAGACACCCAGATCATCAACCGCTCCGGCCTGCCGATGGAATGGCAGACCGGGAATATCGATCGCGATGTTGTTGCCCGCATCGAAAGCCTCTGTTCCGGACTTCTCGAACGGCTCGGATATTCTTCGCCGACTGTGGGACATCAGGCAATTTCGCTCGAACGACATCTGCCGCGCCTGCGGTTCTTCGGGCAGGTCGTTCTGGATCGTGCTGCGATCATACAGGTGGACGGGGGCCCGGCTGCCGACGATGTTTTCCGTCGTACTGTCGAATTCGCCATGGCCCTGAGTCCCGACCTCCTAACGCGGGCACGTCTGCCTGCCTACGAACTGGCCCAGTTGAAGGCCAGTCTGGGCGAGTACCTGGCCAGTGTCGGGTACCATATTGAAGACAGCTTTGCTCGGGCGGTACCCTCGCCGGTCCCGCCGGATCCGGAGGTGATGCCGCTTGAGCGCCTGAAGCGTGGTTTGTTGCGGCGCGCCCGCCGCCTGATCGGCTCGGGGGCCTAGACGATGGACATGAAACCGGGCAGGGTCTTCTGGTTCACCGGCTTGTCGGGCGCCGGAAAGACGACAATCGGCAGGCTGTTCTTCGGATTGTTGCGCGCCCGCAATGCGGCCGCGGTGTTGCTCGACGGAGACATCCTGCGCGAAGTATTCGGCAGCGACCTTGGCCATTCGCGCGAGGACCGTCTGAAAAGCGCAATGCGCAACTCTAGGTTGTGCAAAACGCTGTCCGACCAGGGAATCGATGTGGTATGCGCGACGATCTCGCTATTCCGGGAATGCCAGGAGTGGAACCGCGCCCACTTACCCGGCTACCATGAGATCTACCTGAGAGTGCCCATGAAAGTGCTGCTCGAGCGTGACCAGAAGCAGCTCTATAGCCAAGCGCTGCGCGGGGAGGTCAAAGACGTGATGGGCGTCGACCTGCCGGTCGACGAACCCGTCCGGCCGGAATTCATCATCGAAAATGACGGCAGCCAACCCCCGGAATGGATCGCGGAAATGCTGTTTGAGAAACTCGGGCGGAACCAACTGACATAAGGAACGTTCGTGGAACGCGGAGATTTTACGAGTTTGGCTAAGGACTATATTAACCGTACCGGTTACTCTCCAAGAGTGCTCGGCGCGATCGCTTCATACATCGGCGCATTCAGAGAAGGATTCACCGTTGCCGACGTGGGCGCGGGCACGGGCAAGCTGACCGAGAATCTCTGCGAACTCGGCTTGCGCGGGTACGCGGTGGAGCCCAATGATGCGATGCGCGGCGAGGCTATTCGCCTGGGAACGACGACGGGAAGGTTTCGTTGGGCCGCGGGAACTGCGGAGAGCACGGGCCTGTCGGACCGATGCGCGGACTGGGTGTTGATGGCTTCGTCCTTTCACTGGACCAAACCGGAACTCTCGCTGGCCGAATTTCATCGCGTTCTGCGGCCGGGCGGCTTCTTCACGGCGCTCTGGAATCCCCGAGATCTCGAGAGCAGCGAATTGCACATGCGTATAGAGGCCCGGATCCTGGACCTCCTGCCGGGCATCACACGAGTCTCGTCGGGTTCCGGGAAATATACGCAAGGCATTGAAAAGACCCTGTTGAGCACCGGCCACTTCGACCGGCTTATTTTCCTGGAGGCGCCGCATCAGGAGTTGATGACGAAAGAGAGGTATCTTGGCGCGTGGCGCTCGGTCAACGATATCCAGGCACAGGCCGGGCCCGAGCGATTTGCAAAGATACTGGATGCAATCGCCGAAGAGATCCGCGGTTTGGACGTCGTTCCTGTTCCGTACAAAACGAGAGCATGGGTCGTACAGGCAAAGTAGGGCCGCTCTTCGGTACCAAGGCCGAGACCCTGGAGCGGCTTGCGCCGCTAATCAAGTCGGCTTCGGTGTTGCCCCAGGAGCGCTTTACCGTCGCGGAGTGGCGGCGAGAGGAAGCTGGCGTCCTCGCGCGCATCGCGGCGCGGGGCTGGCTCGATCAGCCGCTCATCGTGCGCTCCTCCGCGCTGGCCGAAGATGCGGCTGGCGCCAGCCTCGCCGGACAATTCCTCTCTGTGGGCAATGTGCGCGGCAGGGACGCGCTGAAGTCTGCTGTTTCGCGTGTGATCGCCTCCTATGGCGAGCGGGACGGGCGCGACCAGTTGTTCGTGCAGCCCATTCTCGAGAACGTGGCCTTGAGCGGCGTGGCATTCAGCATCGACCCCAACAACGCCGGTCCCTACGTCGTGGTGAACTACGACGACAGTTCGGGTTCGACGAACACAGTCACTTCCGGCGAAACCAACCAGGTCAGGACGCTCTACTGCTGCAAGCATTCGCCGGGTAAGGTTCCGCAGTCGCTGGAGGGCGTCATCGAACTGGTGCGCGAACTCGAAGTGCTGCTCGATTCGAACACGATCGACGTCGAGTTCGCGTGCACCTCGGCCGGAGAGTTGTTCCTGCTTCAGGCGCGCCCGCTGGCGACGGCGGTCGCGCCGTCCGCCGACGCCGGGTCGCATCGCACCGCCATTGAGCAGATTCACTCGAGGATAGGCGCGATGATGCGCCCGCATCCCTACCTGCACGGCACCCGCAGCGTCTTCGGCGTCATGCCGGACTGGAATCCGGCGGAGATCGTCGGCGTGCGGCCGCGGCCGCTGGCGTTGTCGCTGTACAAGGAGCTGGTGACCGACAATATCTGGGCCTATCAGCGCGACAACTACGGCTACCGGAACCTGCGCAGCTTTCCGCTGCTGGTAAGCTTTGCCGGGCTGCCCTACATCGATGTGCGGGTGAGCTTCAATTCCTTCATCCCTGCGGATGTGAAGCCGGCACTCGCGGAAAAGCTGGCCAACTACTACATCGACCGCCTCGTCCACTCGCCGAACTATCACGACAAGGTCGAGTTCGAGATCATCTTCTCCTGCTACACGCTGGATCTCCCGAAGCGGCTGGGCGTGCTGGAGAAAGCCGGCTTCACCCGAGCCGAGATCGACGGCTTCGCCGCCAGCCTGAGGCGGCTGACCAACGGCATCATCCACGGCGAGCGCGGGCTCTGGCGCAAGGATGTGGAGAAGATCCGCGAACTCGAATCGCGTCGCACAGCGATCCTCGGCAGCGACCTCGACCGGGTATCGAAGATCTACTGGCTGATCGAAGACTGCAAGCGCTACGGCACGCTGCCCTTCGCCGGCCTCGCCCGGGCCGGTTTCATCGCCGTGCAGTTGCTGAAATCCCTGGTCGCCGTCGGCATCCTGAGCGCGGACGACTACCAGCGCTTCATGGCATCCTTGGAAACGGTCAGTTCGCGTATGACGCGCGACTTCACCGAGCTGGACCGGGCCGGCTTCCTGGCGCGCTACGGCCACCTGCGTCCGGGCACCTACGACATCCTCTCTCCACGCTACGACGAAAAGCCCGAGCTTTATTTCGACTGGGACAGGAAGGCTGGGCATTCAAGCCAACCGCCGGCCTCCTTCGCGCTGTCGCTGGAGCAGTTCCGGCGCACCGAGGCCCTGCTGGTCGAACATGGACTCGAACACAACGTGCTCGGGCTGTATGACTTCATCAAGGGCGCAATCGAGGGCCGCGAGTACGCAAAGTTCGTCTTCACCAAGAGCCTGAGCGACGTGCTGGTGGATTTCGGCAAACTCGGCCGCGAGCACGGCCTGTCGGTCGAGCAATGCTCTTTCGCGGACATTGTGTGCATCAAGGACCTGTATGCATCCAGTGCGGGCGCGCGCGAAGTGCTGCTGCGA
>CAYNFN010000151.1:0-14227 GCA_964396485.1 uncultured Alcaligenaceae bacterium | reverse complement strand
CGGAGCGCTTGTACGGCTGCTCCCGCAAACGGGCGTACCGCTAACGAGTCACAGCCGTCCGGCTACACGGCGTCCTCGCCGTCTTGCCCTCGACCCGAATCGCCTCGGTCGCGCATGCGGGACTTATGCAGAGCTTCCCTAAGCGCCTGGTCGGGTGAGCGCGCCGAACCTGACACGATGCGCCGGTGGCGCTCGACCCTGCGCGTGCGCGATATACGTCCGGACGCAGCGTTCGGATGCGAGTTCACGATCCGGTTCGCAGACGACGCATTGTCCGGGGCGATTGTACACGCGCGTCCGCGGCCGTTACGATGCGCAGCATGATGCGGATTCGAAACCGAATTCGAGACCGGATGCCTCCGCTGCGCGGCAGGACCTGCGTGGTCGCGGTTTTTGTGCTGGCGTTGGCGACCGGCTGCGCGACGCTGCAGGATCCGATCCGCGCCAACCTGTCGGACGCAAACGAGGCTGTCGCCCAGTGCGCCGCGTGGTACCGCGCCATGGATCAGCGCATCGACCAGGCCGGCGTGCGCGATGGCGGCGAATATCGGATCCCCGGTTTCCCCTACCTGCGCGCCGATCGCTTCAACGCTTCATTCCGCAACGATGCGCTTGCGGGCGACGACTTGTTCGAGGCGTGGACGGGGCGATTGCTTGGCCTCGAGGCCGGGGCGCGCGCGGCGGAACTGCGCAACCTGCCTGCCGGTTCGCTCGAGAACCTGGGTGTGAGCCACGCACAAGCCGGGGAAAGGACACAGGCTTGCGCGGCAACGCTGGCAGAGCACGACTTTGCCGTGCCGGAAATGCGCAGGCTGCTGGCCGAGCGAGTGCGTGTACCGGACGACTATGTAACCTGGCAGAGGGCGTTGGGCTTGTATGCCGTCACCCGGATTCCGTTCTGGTACGGCGTCGAAGGCTGGCAAAAGGAAGCGGCCGAGACGATGCGCCGCTCGAAGGAAGGCATGCTCAAGCCGGCGGCGTTTTCGCGTTATGTGCCGGCGGGCGCGGCCGACACGCAAACGGCGAAGGCGATCCTTGCGGGCGCGCGCCGCGATCCGTTGGGGATCCCGCAACTTTCCGCTGAACAACAGGAGGCGCTGTTCGCCGCGTTTGCGCCGGTCATCGAAGTCGAGACCAGTGGCGACTACGATCGCATCGGCGCGCTTGCCTGGGGCGAGGGCGAGCGGTTGGTAGTGGACGCTTCGCGGCCGGTGGTCTACCGGAAGCTTGCGTTTACCCGCAATGGCGGTGAAACGCTGGTGCAGCTGGTCTATCTGGCCTGGTTCAGCGAGCGCCCGCACGCGAAGTCGCTGGACCTGCTGGCGGGCCGGCTCGACGGCATCTTCTGGCGGGTTACGCTGTCCGTGCAGGGCGATGCGCTCGTTTACGACACCATCCATCCCTGCGGCTGCTTCCACATGTTCTTCCCGGTTCCGGGAGTGGAACCGTTGCCACCGCCGGAAAGCGGCATCGAGTGGGCCTTCGTGCCGGATCGGGCACCGCAACCTCCGGACGGGGCGCGCGTGGTATTGCGCTTGGCAACGCGTACCCATTACCTGGTGAACATCGCAGCCGATGGCGGTGGCGCCGGCATGACCTACGATTTCGTCGATTACGACGAACTGCGCTCGATGCCTGCCGGCGCGGGAAAACGCCGCAGCGCCTTCCGGCCGGACGCCCTGGTGCCGGGTACCGAACGGGGCGAGCGTGTCTTTTACTGGCCCATGGGGGTGCCCAGCGCCGGCGCCATGCGCCAGTGGGGACACCATGCCACGGCCTTCGTCGGGCGCCGCCACTTCGACGACGTCGATCTGATCGAGCGGCGTTTTCGACTCCTGCCGCCGTAGTTCCGCGCTCGGACGCAGACAGCGAACGCTGCATGCGCAATTCTTGGTACCATCGGCATTAAGGAAGCTGCGATAAAGTTCCCTCGCGCCGGTCAAGACTCCGGCGCGTTCCGGTCGTACGATTCCATGGGAGGCAAAAGATGAGCCGTGCCTTCGTAAAGGACGACAACGAAGACCTGCCCAGCCAAGAATTGCCGGAGCGTCCGGTCAGTTCCGAGCCGAACTACGTCACGCCGGCGGGCCTCGCGAAACTGCGCAGCAAGGTCGAAGAGCTGCACGACGAACATGTGCGCCTGAAAGGGGCGGAGGAAGAGTTCGACCGGCCCCGGCTCGCGGAGGTCGAGCGCGACCTGCGCTACTACCAGGCGCGGCTGGAAGCAGCCGTCCTGGTCGACGTTTCCATACAGCCCAGGGACGAAGTGCATTTCGGCGCCAGCGTCAAGACCGAGGACCGGGGCGGTGCCGTGCGTTCCATAGCGATTGTCGGCGAGGACGAGGCGGACGCAGCCCATGGCCGTGTCAGCTGGCAGTCACCGCTGGCGAAGGCGCTGATGGGCGCAAAAGTGGGCGATACCGTTACCTGGCACCGCCCCGCCGGCTCCACCACGCTCAACGTGCTGGAAATTCACTACCCCCGCACCTAGTCCGGCGTTTGCAAGCCTGGTTCTATGGCGGGCTCGGGCGCAAGTCAGCGCGCCCCGAGTCGGCGCAACCGGCCCGATCCGCGTTGTTCTAAGTAGCCCGAGGTCGTCAACCCGCGCATTCCGTCCGGGCTCAACCGCGGCAGCCGTCCGATCAGGGGCGGCTTTGACGAGGAGGGGAAAATGGGCGAATTCTCGCGTCGCAAAGCGCTTGGGGCGATGGGCGCGGCGGCTGTCTCGAGCGCCGCAAGCGCGTTGATCGGGCCGCGTCGTGCGCGCGCAGCCGATCTGAGTTACCAGCCGGAAAAAGGCGCGGAACTCAGGGTGTTGCGCTGGAAACGCTTCGTCCAGGGCGACGAAGACCAATGGCTCGCCAATACCGAAAAGTTCTACAAGTCCACCGGAGTGAAAGTGCGGGTGGATTCCGAGAACTTCGAGGACATCCGGCCGAAAGCAGCGGTGGCGGCCAACGTCGGCAGCGGGCCCGACATCGTGCTCGGCTGGTTCGACGATCCGCACCAATATGCGGACAAGCTGCTCGACCTCACCGAACTGGCCGACTATCTCGGTGCCAAGTACGGCGGCTGGTACGACGTGGTCAGGCGCTTCTGCATCCGCGACGGCAGGTGGATCGCCATCGGGACGGGATTTCTCGGCGGCTGCCTGGTTTACCGCGAAAGCATGGTCAAGGCGGCAGGCTTCGACAAGGTGCCAAACGACACGCAGGGTTTCCTCAGGCTGTGCCAGGCGCTGAAGAAAAAGGGGACGCCATGCGGTTTTGCGCTCGGCAACGCCGTGGGCGACGCCAACGCATGGACCCACTGGGCGCTCTGGGCCCACGGCGGCAGGATGGTGGACGAGAACAACCGCGTCGTCATCAACTCGAAGGAAACGGCTGCCGCGCTGGAGTATGCGGCGGAGCTGTACCAGACCTTCATTCCCGGTACGCTTTCGTGGCTGGATCCGAATAACAACAAGGCGTTCCTGTCCGGCGACATCAGCCTGACGCTGAACGGGGTATCGGTGTACTACGCGGTCAAGACGTCGAAGGAACCCGGCGTGCAGAAGCTCCTTGCCGACATCCAGCACGTGAACATGCCGATCGGACCGGTCGGCCAGGCCGCCGAACTCAATACTTTCAGCCCGATGTTCGTATTCAAGTACACGAAGTATCCGAATGCGGCAAAGGAATACCTGCGATTCATGATGGAACGCAGCCAGTACGAGGCCTGGCAGTCGGCCTCGTTGGGTTTTGTCGCGCAGCCACTCAAGGCTTACGCCGATACCCCGGTGTGGAAGAGCGATCCGAAATTGTTGCCGTACCGCAACGTTCCGGGGCTGACCCGCGACAATGGTTACGCCGGAAAGCTCGGCACGGCGTCGGCGGGCGCCATGGCCGATTACATCGTGGTCAACATGTTCGCGCAGGCGGCATCCGGTGCGTCCAGCATAAAATCCGCAATGGAACAGGCGGAAAGCCGCGCCAAGCGCTACTACCGCTAGTCTCGAGAAAAATATCTAGCCACAGGAGGACACAGAGAATTCTTTTCAATACCCCCTTGAGGGGTACACAGAGGAACTACAAAAACGAGAAAAGCAAATGTGGGTTAAGAGTGGTGACAGTTCGCGAACCTGTCCCGCCAATTTTCGCTGCGACAGATTCTCAGCAAACGAACGGTCTTAACCCCTGTATCCTATTCTGCTCATGATTTTTCTCTGTGTTCTCTGTGTCTTCCTGTGGCAAACGTATTAGTTTGGAGTTAGAGAAAAAGGACAAAAGATGCACGATCTGATCATAGAGGACGCGACGATATACGACGGCACGGGCGGTGCGCCGTGGCGCGGCAGCGTTGCGGTTGCAAACGGCCGGATTGCGGAGGTCGGCAGAATTGAAGGTGAGGCTCACGAACGCGTCAATGCCGACGGGCTGGCGCTGATGCCGGGAATCATCGACACCCACACCCACTATGACGCGCAGATCACCTGGGATCCGTTTGCCAATCCTTCTCCCGCGCTCGGCGTCACCACGGTGGTCATGGGCAACTGCGGCTTCACCATCGCGCCGTGCCGGCCGCCGGATCGGGACCTCACGATGCGCAACCTCACCCACGTTGAGGGCATGTCGCTGGAGGCGCTGCGCGCCGGCATCGAATGGGGGTTCGAATCGTTTCCGGAATATGTCGGGATGCTCGAGAGGAAGGGCGTGGGGCCGAACGTCGCCTGCTTCGTGGGCCATTCCGGCGTGCGCACCTTCGTCCTGCGCGGCGACGCGGCGAAGCGCCCCGCGACGCCGGAAGAAATCGCGCAGATGCGCCGCATCGTGATCGAAGCGATGGAGGCCGGCGCCTGCGGCTTCTCCACGACGCGCTCGTACCAGCACAACGGCGAGGCCGGCATCCCGATGCCTTCGCGCCTCGCCGACGAGCAGGAATTCCTGGCGCTGTCCGGTGCACTGCGCGAAGGCGGAAAAGGACTGCTGATGATGACCAAGGCCTCCGATACACCGGTTCCCTGGATCGAGTCGCTGGCCGCCGCGGCGGACCGGCCTTATCTCGTCGCAGCGCTGCTGCACTCCAATCTCACGCCCGAGGCGACGTTCGAGGACCTTGAACACATCGGCCGGGCGCGCAGCCGCGGCCGGCGCATGTACGGCGCGGTCTCCGCGTGCCCGCTCAACTTCGAGTTCACTCTGCACGAGCCCTACGTATTCGAGGGACTGGCCGCGTGGCAGCCGCTCATGAAGATGGACGAGCCGGAGGTCAAGAAGGCACTCGGCGATGCGGGCTTCCGCCGTCGCCTCAAGGACGAGCTGGCGAAGCGCTCGCGGCGCATGTTCACCGGCGAATGGGAAAAGGCCTTCGTGGCACAGGTGGCGGACCCGGCGCACGCGGCTTGCGAGGGGCAATCAATCGAGGCCCTGGCGAAAAAGCAGGGTGCGGATCCTGTGGACTTCATGCTCGATCTCGCGCTGTCCGAAGACCTCGACACGCTGTTCACCGCGACGCTGCTCAATTCGGACGAGGAAGCCGTCGGCAGGATGCTCAACGACCCGAACGCGATCGTGTCGCTCTCCGACGCCGGCGCGCATCTTACTTTCCTGTGCGACGCGGGCTTCGGGCTGCATCTGCTCGGCCACTGGGTCCGGGAACGCAAACTCATGCCGCTGGAACAGGCGGTGAAGAAGCTCACCTCGGAACCAGCGCAGTTGTTCGGCATCCGCGGCCGCGCCGCGATCGCGGTGGGCAACTGGGCGGATCTGCTGCTGTTCGATCCTGTAACTGTGGGCCGGGCTCCGTCCCAGCGCGTCTACGACCTGCCCGCGGGCGGGTCGCGGATTCACACGCCCGGCATCGGCGTGCACGGGGTGTGGGTGAACGGCAAACTCGTCGCCGACTCGAACGGGATTCTCAAGGACGCGCCCAAGGCCGGCAAAGTGCTGCGCGACTTTTCCGCATAGCTTTAAGGTGTCAGGAACCTTTTTTGTGATTAAGGTGGATTAAGGTGTCAGGAACCTTTTTTGTGATGGCGTGGTGCAGTTGGCTACGCTCCCGGAGCGATGAGATGACCGTGGTGGCCGCCGTGCACGGCGTGCCGGTAAATAGGTTCTTGACACCTTTTCGTCTTTCTGACACCTTTTCGTCTCATAGAATTGCCTGAACTACCAACCAACCGCTTCAAAAAGGAGGAGTCATGGACATCGTAGGCCTGGTCATTCAGTTGATTAGCGGTGCCGCTGGCGGCAACATCGCCGGGGCATTGCTCAAGCAGTTCAGTCTTGGCCCAGTTGGCAATTCCATCGTCGGTATCCTCGGTGGCGGAATCGGGGGCCAGCTTCTCGGAATGCTCGGCGTAGGCGGCGCGGGTGAGGCGGCCGCGGCGGCGAGCGGGCTCGACATCGGCTCTATCGTGTCCGGCGTCGCCGGCGGTGGCGTGGGCGGGGCGGTGCTAATGGTGATCGTTGGTTACATCCGAAAAGCGATGAGCAAGTAATCCTGACGGCCAGCTGACAAGGGCATGGAGCCGACGCGCTGAAGCGCGCGGCTCATGCCCGGCGTTGGACGTCACCAAGGAGGCAGGCGTGGAACGGGTTCATGCGCGTGTGCTGCGTGCCGATGAGGTGATCCGATGAGCCCGGTGTTAGCGACCGTCTGTAGCCTGATCCTGGATAGAGAAAAGGTGTCAGGAACCGTTTAGAACGTGAGACACAAAAGGTGTGCGTCCCCTTTATTATGCAAGCGGCGCTCCGCGCGCCGAACACTTATGAAATTCCGCCGTGTCAAAGGTTATGCCCCACAGCTGAGGCTTACGTGAGGCCGCAGGGTCGAACTTTCAGTCCGCCAACTCGACCAGAACGGGCTGATGGTCCGACGCCTGAGTTTGCGTATCCACGGCGACCGCGCGAACGCGTGACGCCAGATCGTCGGTCACGAAAATGAAATCGCAGCAGTAGGGGTGCTCCGCCCAGCCGTTTTCGTACTGTCCGACGGTATGTGCGTGGGGCTGTTTCGGGTGCGCGACTTCCCAGGCGTCCATGAGGCGCGGGACAGCCGCACCGAATGCTGAGGTCAGGCGCTGATGCTCGGGCGCGTCCGGCTTGAAGTTGAAATCGCCGGTGAGGATGGTAGACGCGGGGCGCGGCAGCGCCGCGAAAGGCTCGCCCGGATCTCCGGACGGTTGCGGGAACACGGCGTGCCCGCAGGCTTCTTCGTGCAGGCGCCGCAGCGCCTCGACCTGCCCCATCCGCTGCATCGCCGAGTAATACTCCAGGTGCGTGGTCATCACCCGCAGCGGACCCCACTGGGCCTGCACGACCACCTCAACGGCAATGCGCTGCATGCTCGGCACTTTCGGGTCGGGCGGCCAGGGCAGCAGATGACGAAAGACCTGGATTACCGGCAGTCGCGAAAAGATCAGATTGCCAAACCGGCTGCGGCGGCCATGGCCGTCATCCACGTCGGTGGCGATGCCGTAATGCGCGGAGTAGCCGGGCAGCAAACGCGACAATTCCTCGACCTGGTTTTCGCCGCCGCTTCCCGCCAGAGCCGGAAAATTCACCGCTACTTCCTGCAGGCACAGCACGTCGAAGTCGGCGATCTCGCTCGCGGTGCGCGCAATCCGGGCCAGATCGACCTTGAGGTCGATGCCGCGGGCCCATTGGATGTTCCAGGTGATTAGTTTCATGGTTGCCGCCTCGGCGGATTATCCCATCGCGCGAACACGCGGAAACACGGGGGTGGAAAAACAAAAACCCCGCTCGCGCGGGGTTTTGCCATCGTAAATCGGTTCGCGGAGATTCAGACCGGAAGCGGGTCTTCCTCGTATTCCGGGCGTCCTTGCGGTTTGGTTTCCGCCGGCTTCACCGGTTTTGGCTGCTTTACGGCCTCTTTTTTTTGCCTTTCTTCTTCGGCCAGCTTTGCCCAGTACAGGGCTTCGAACTCTAAGCACATGGTGCACCTCCTTCGTCGGAGTTGAGGGTCACGCAGTTTCTGGTGCTTTTATTCTTGGCCGCATGCTAGCGCCATCGCTGGACCGAATCAACCGTAATCTGCGCGATTATTGCGGCACCGCAGCAAGCTCCTCCTGCGCTTTCGCCATTGCATCGAGGATGGCCTCGGGCGGTTGCGCACCGGAAACGGCATAGCGCCGGTTGACAATAAAGAAAGGCACGCCTTCGACGCCGAGCGACCGCGCGTGCTGATCCTGGTCCTCGATGAGTGCTTTGTCCTCGTCTCTGGCGAGGTAGGCACCGATATCCTTGCGGTCGAAACCGGCGCGCGTGGCGATGTCGGCGAGTGCGTCGTCGCGCGACAGATCCGCGCCTTCGAGGAAGTAGGCCTGGAACAACGCCTCCGCCATCGCATCCTGCCTGCCGCTGGAGCCGGCATGATGAATCAGTCGATGCGCATTCAGGGTGTTCGGCTGTACCGCTATCCTGTCGAAGTCGAAGGCGATGCCGGCACGGGCACCGGCATTCGCGACCCTGGCGTAGATTTCCTTTGCACGCTGCGGGCCGCCGAACTTTGTCGCAATGTATTCGGCGCGGGGAATGCCGCTGCGGGGCAATTGCGGATTGAGCTGGTACGGGTGCCAGCGCACCTCAGGTCGTTCTTCTCCAGGATGGTCCTTGCGCCACGCGGCGAGTGCGGATTCGAGGTGGCGCTTGCCGATGAAACACCACGGGCATACCACGTCGGATATCACGTCAATGTTCATAGACATCCCCCTCTCCCCGACGCGCGGACACGTTAGTGATGAAATCACCCGTTTGCGGGTAGCGCGTCACCGTTTCGTCTCCCGCCCCAAGGTCAACCCCCCTTCGCCGTGTCGACGAAACCTCTCCCCCCGCCTCACCCCGCCCCTCTCCACGAGTGGAGAGGGAGGAAAGCTCAAGATGCGGAGAGGGAGTTGGATATTTGTGAGCGTCAATTGTAGCTCGCGATTGCGAAATAAGAGCGGCTTGGATTTTCGCCACGACCGCTGATCGTCGCCGATAGATTTCAATGTTACGAAATCTTACTACCGTGAAACCATTAGACTCGAGAAATCTTGTACGAGCTTCGTCATAAGTATAACGCTTGTCATGGAGTCGCCCATCCAATTCGATGACCAGTCTTGGATTTAGGCAGGCAAAATCGGCTATGTATGGACCGATCGGATGCTGCCGTCGAAATTTGAACCCGGAGAGTTGCCGATTCCGTAGTTGCTGCCACAGTAATTGTTCTGGCTCGGTGAGCCTACGACGCAACTGATGCTGCAATAGGGTCACCACCTCACCCCCACCCTCTCCCCCTGGGAGGCGGAGAGGGAGCCGGACACGATGTACGTTGTATTGAACAAAAGCATGTGTAGGGTTCGTTGCCTAACCGGCGTTCTCATGTGCGTTTCTGACTGATACAACGATGCGAAATCAGAAACTGTATAAGGAGGCACATTCAAGCACCTTCTCCGCTCTGGGGAGAAGGCGGGGGATGAGGTGTCAGTTGCACACCATTCTTTTCACCGCATTGCCTTCACGACCATACGAAACGCGACGGTCGAATACGGCGTTGCAGCCGGTCACTCCCGGCGGCAATACTGTCACCAGGCTGGCCGAGGTGCGTTCGTAAGTACACATCAGGTGGAAATTGCGCCGGCTTACCGGCAGGCGCCAGAAAATGCGCACTTCGCCCTGTGTGCTCTTGGTGGAATAAGGCTTGACCTTGTGCTTCTGCGAGGGTGGACCGTCAAACACCGTCACACCGGTGAGCTTCAGCGGCGGGTCGGTGTAGGTCGCCGTCCAGTCCTCTGATGGCGTGACGGCCTGCTGTCGCACTTCGAGCGAGTCGGGACAGATTACCTCGGCGCGGACGTTGAGTGAGAGAAGAGCGGCTGCCGCGGCAAGAACAAGACGCATGGCGGTTCCCTCGGTCGTCAAAGTGATGCGAGAAATATGAGCAGCGCCTCGCGCTCCTGTTGCGGCATGCTGCGGAAGGCGTCGCGAGCCGCCGCGGCTTCGCCACCGTGCCAAAGAATCGCTTCGGCAAAATTGCGCGCGCGGCCGTCGTGCAACAGCATCGCGTTACCATTCACTTTCGCGCTCAGGCCGATGCCCCACAGCGGCGGCGTGCGCCAGTCGCGCGGCCCGGCGCGGTAATCGGGCCGGCCGTCGGCGAGGCCTTCGCCCATGTCGTGCAGCAGCAGGTCGGAGTAGGGGCGGATCACCTGGTGGGCAATCTGCGGTAATGCCGGGTAGTCGCCGGTATGTACTTCCGGGACATGACACACCGCACACTGCGCCTCCCCGAACAGCTTCTCCCCGCGCGCCACCCTGGCATCGTCGAGATTGCGCCGCGCCGGCACCGCGAGCGCACGCATGTAAAAGTTCAGCGAATCGAACGGCCGGTCGGTTTGCTCCGGAGTGCCGATTCCCGGACTGTTGTTGCAGGCCTTCTGCACCGGCGGGCAGTTGGTCTGCGGGAACACCCGCGTGGTGACGCCCATGTCGTTCAGGAACGCGGCGGCGTTCTGCTGCCTGAGCGTGGGCTGCCCGGCTTTCCAGCCGAAGCGCCCCAGCGTCACCACCCGTTTCTCGGCGTCCCAGACGTAATTCGGACGCCCGTTGAAGCCGAGCGCCGCCTGCCGGCGCGCGATCTCGAGCAGTTTTTCTTCCGGGACCGCCTCGAGCAGTCCCATGCCGAACACCGGAGGGGCCACTCGCGGCGAGATCAGGATATCGGCTCCGAGCGGACCGAAAGCGAGCTGGCTGAAGCGAACGTCCGGGAAACGCAAGCGCATGGTGTCGCCGCCCGCGAGTTCAACTTCGTGTTCGCGCCAGGCCACCGTGACGCGGCCTTCCGGTGGCACCTTGCCGAGTACGCCCTGTTGCTGGAGCTGGTCGCCGTAATGCGGATGCGGCCTCGGACCGCCGTGTTCGTCTTCACCGGGCAGCGACAACCTTACCAGCATCGAAACCGATTCATCCTCTTCGTGCTGCGACGGCCGGCCGCGACCGTTGCCGGCATGGCAGTCGGTGCAAACCTCGCCGTTCGACGTCGGACCGCGGCCCCAGTTGCCGCCGATGGTGATCGGCACCACCCAGCGTTGCTGGAACTCCGACCTGCCGTTGGCGAACAGCTGAAGCTGTTCGGCGCTGAGCGTGGGGCCGGGAGCCGAGTAGGCCTGCTCGGATTGGTCCTGCACCGTGAAAGAGCCGCCCGACAGCGCCGCCAGGTGGAATTCCCCTGCCGCAGCCAGCCAGCCGGCGGCGGCCAGCGCTCCGCCCAGGCCTGCGGTCTTGAGAAAATTCCTGGGTTTGTTGCCCATGGCGGTCGCGCTAATCATGTCTCGTTCCGATGATGCGTGAGTATAGCGCCCGATGCCGCCGCGTTTCGACGTTAGCGCGTGATCATCAGACCAATGCGGAACTGCGTGTGCACGCGCTGGTTGTAATCGATCAGGCTTTCGCCGTAGCCGTTGAAGTACTGCAAATGAAGGTATCCACCCAGGTTGCCAAATGTCGGCTTCTTCAGCGGGAAGGACGCATCCATCTGGAAGCTGTACGCTTCGGGGAGCGTGCCCTTGCGAAAGGTCGAGGCGAACTGCCACCCGTCTGTTTCCCCGATCTTTACCAGCAAGTCCACATACCCGCGGTACTCCGGGATATCCGGGTTCTCCTCCTTGTCGAGGTAATCGTAAATCTTTGGAGACACCGAGATGAAATAGTTTCCCTCGAGCGGAAAGGTAAGCGTCGGCCGCACGAAGGCAATGCTGATCGAGCGCGAGGAGGTACCGTCCTTGCCGTTCGATTCGTGCTCGAATCCGCTCTGGATTCCGAGTTTCGTTTGCCTGAAATTCCATTGCGATACCGTGTCGTCGAGGAAGAACAGGCTCGGGCTATAACTGGAATCGCGGAATGGCTTGGAGTCCGAATCGAGATCCCAGATCGAGTTCTGCGAGTAGCCGAGGAAGATCTTCTCCAGGAACGGCGTCTTGGTATTGGGATTGAAGAAGCGGAACTTGAGGCTGACCTGGAAGCGCACATTGGTCGGCCCGTTCGAACCTGCCGAAAAATAGTTGGGCTCGTAAGGCGAAAACGCGGAAGCAAACCTGACGGCGTCCGGATCGAGTGCCGTTGCGGGCGCAGGGGTTTCCGGAGCGGACGCAGCCTGCGCAGCCACGGATGGCGGCGGTTCCCCTGAAGGCGCGAAATCCGGCGCACTGGTGGTGAACGCCAGAGGCGGGCCCTGGAAGTGAACCGGCTCCAGCACAATCTCGCCGACCAGACCCTCGGGCAGCGTGCCGGCATAGCGTGCGCGATGGAACGCGCCGGGCGCGAGCCGCACTCGAACCTGTCGCGGCTCGGTCGCCTCGAGCACCACCGTCGGCGCGTCTGATCTGCCGCGAGGACGCAGCGTGAGCCGCGCCGGCAAGTCGAAACTGCGTTCCTCTGCAGAATCGTTCGGCAGAAACAACGTCACCTCGATCCGGCCACCGGGGGCGACCGTCGGACTTTCGGGTGCGAGCAGGAAATCGGCGCCGGCGACACCCGCCGCCGACCAGGCAATCAGAAACAGGAACAGTGAACAGCGCACATCGGCCTCGTTGGCATTGCCGTCAGCAAGACTGGAATTTAGCGGCTGGGCGAAAGAATTTCGTAACGGTCGTTCATGCCATTGTTGCCAGTCCATAAGCGGCGAAACCGAGCAACACAAGGCCGGAAGCGCGATTGATCCAGGCCACGACAGGCGGCTTCATCAGCGCAGCCGACTTGGCGACCAGCGTGGTGAGAATGATCCACCACAGCATCGAGCCCGCGAATACACCGGCGGAGAAAATGACGGACTGCGAGGCCGCGGCCAGCGACGCGACCGAGGCGAAGATGCCGGCGAAGAACAGGATGGTCGGCGGATTGGCGAGCGTCAGGCCGTAAGCGGTGGCAAATGCGCGCAACCCGGACCCGGCGACGGATTTGCGCGAGTCGGCAGCCGGCCGCGCAAGGGCAAGTTTGACGCCGAGCACGGTCAGCAGCAGCGATCCGATCAGCTTGATCCAGACGGTGCCGGCCAGCAGCAGCGATGACACGGCGGTCATGCCGAACGCCGCGATCGCCGCGTAGGTGAGGTCGGCGGCCGCGATGCCGGCCCCGAACGTCAGTCCGGCGGGCCGTCCATGGTCCAGCGTGCGATGTATGCACAGCAGACTCATCGGGCCGACCGGAGCGGCAACCGCGACGCCGATGGCGAGCGATTTCCAGAAAAGCCACGCGTCCATGTTCTGTTCTTTTCGTGCCGGACGGATAGCGCCGCCTTCGACCCGGCCGCGTCGTTGCAGTATTACGGCTCGGTGATCTTGATCCCGGGCGGTACCTTGAACAGGCTCATGTCCGGTTTCTGGTTGGGATCGTACTTCAGAAAGCGAACCGCGTACTTCAGGCCGGCGCCCTTCACTTCGATCTGCAGCGGCACATTGTCAGGCTTCAGGAACAGCGTCAATTCGCGGTCGTCCAGTTCCATGCGGTAGAGCTTGCAATTGATCCCGTCCACGGTCTGCGACGCGAGTTCCTTGGCGCCATTGTCCTGGAAGAATTTGAGTTCCGAGCCGAATTCGAGTTGCTTCAGCTTCTCCGACTGCTCGCGTGGAAAGATCGGGAAGTGGACCACGTATTGCGGACCCGGGTCGATCGCATGCCGTCCCTGGCCCTTGTTGCGGTCGATGATCCAGATATCCGGCTCATCCACGATGATCAGTCCGTGCACTTTGGTTTCAGGGTTTGGCACGTCTTCGAAGCGCAGAAACTCCTTCCCCAGCAGCCAGACCTTCCTCGACTTTGTTTCGGGACTGGAGGCGGGGAGATCCGCTGAAACGACGCGATACTCCACAAACAACATGTTGTTGTCGGCCGCTTGCGCGCCAAGCGTTAACGAGGCAAGAAGCAGCGTGGTCAGCAGTTTGGTCATGAGTGGCGCCCTGGTGCGAAGTTCGGAGCCGGCAGTCTACACCGCAGCAGGGACCGCGGTGCGCCGTCACCCGTTCCCACGCAGCCTATTTCCAACGATTGCTGTCAATGATGCCACCTGACGAGAACTGCGCTGAATATCGGTCATCAAAAAACGCACCCAATTACTGACCCAACCGGTAAATAGTGCGCATCGTTTTCCCCCTCTCCCTCCGGGACAAGGGAACACTTGAAGCGGAGCAGAGGGTTGGGGTGAGGGAATAACCCCGGCAAAAGCCCCCTCATCCTGTCCTTCTCCCGGAGGG
>CAYNFN010000150.1:0-5032 GCA_964396485.1 uncultured Alcaligenaceae bacterium | reverse complement strand
GAGCGCCCGCTTGAGGCGCGGAGCAGGTTCCGTCGGCCTTGGCCGATGGATGCGACCCCGGAGCGGGATGCAAAGTGCCGAATATGCGCGTGCTTGTGCGTGCCTCCGCGGTCACATCCCCAGAGGGGCCCCTGTTCTGCGCTGCGGCACGCGGCCCGAAGCGCCCGGTCCCTCGAAAGAGACGAAATATTGTTGGGTTGTGCCAGGTGCGGCGCCTGCGTTGTTACGCTCCTTGTTGGGGCTTCAGCCGCAACTGCGGAGCGCGAGCGCGCAGGCGGAGCAGGTTCCGCCGGCCTTGGCCGGTGGATGCGACCCAGAGTCGCTCGCATTGCACGCCGCTCATGTGCGCTCGATGGGACGCCTACGCGGTCACATCCCCGGAGGGGCCCCTGTTCCGCGCTCCGGCGTCCCTAGCGGTCATCCGCACCTGGCGCAACGCGCGTCGCGGAACCTGATCAGAGCTTCCTTGACCCTGGACAGCGGATTTGCCCTAGAATCAGCGCGTTCGAGCCGCCGCGCAAACGGTACACAGGCGCAATCCCGGCCCTTCGCTGCGGCCCGCGTTTGCGCGCCCGGGACGCTTGGGCGTCGGCTACCCATTTATCAAGGAATAATTATGAAACAACGAGTTGTAATCAGGGTGCTGGCCCTGCTCCTGGCTGGTATCTGCAGCGGCCTGGCCCTTGCCGATGGCGCCACGAACGCACGCGAGCGCTTTTTCCTCAAGCGCCAGAACTGCCCATGGACCGACGAGATGGGCAAGTTCATTTTCGAGTGCGTGAAGAAAAACGATGGCTTCAATGCTCACTGGTGCCACAACGAGGCGCTCGATCTGTTCTGTCCGGCAGATGAAAGCGCGGCTGTCGATGAAAAAGCGGTAGCCAGGGCCAAGGAGGCCGAAAAGGCGGCGGCGCGCCAGGGAGAGGAGAATCCGCGCGGCACCATCGAGCACGAGAAACCCATGCTCAAGGACTAACAGGCTGTTGAGAAACTCGATGGCCGAACCAATTCTTACCACCAAGACACAAAGGCACCAAGAAAAACTGACAAAGGTTCCAGGTTCCCATTTGGTTTCCTTGGTGTCTTGGTGCCTTGGTGGTTAATTTTTCGGTTTTTCTCTCTGTACTTTAGGCGTTCTCTGGCTATTTCAACAACCTGCTAGTCTGCCTTGTGCGGCCCGTCTGTTGCCGGCATGAGCTGATGCAACAGGCTCGATTCCCGGCTGTAAAAGCCTTCGGTGTGGAAAGTCTCGGGAAACTTGTAGAGCTCGTAGTCGAGGTGATGGCAGAGCTCGTGCAGCAGCGTGCGCAGGAAGCTCTTGTAGGCCACCACGCGCTTGTGCTTGGCGGTGCGCATCCATAGCTGGATTTTCGCCGGCTTACCGTCCTCCTCGGGAAGGTACAGGCCGTGCAGCTCGCCCCAATCGTCGCTCGGCCGCACCGCCAGCACCTGGATGCGCAACGGCGGCACCTTGAGTTGGGCGATGATGCCGTCGGCGATCTGCTGCGACAGCGACTGCACAGTGTTGCGGTCTTCGGACTTCAGCGCAGCCACCAGCAACTGCGCGGCCGGGCGCAACGGCTGCGGATCCGGCAGCCGGATCGCGGTGATCGCGTCGCTCTGCCGGTAGACACTCTGCTTTTTCGCAGAGAGGCGGTTGTAATAATCAAAGACCACACCTCACCCCCGGCCCCTCTCCCCTGAGCGGAGAGGGGAGCCCAAAACCTTGAAATTTATCTTGAGTTGTAGCTGAAACGTCTGCATGAATCCTGTCTCTTTCTGACTTTCTTTGCGCCTCTGCGCACCCCTCGACGGGGTATTGAAAAGAATATTTGCGTCGAATCTTTTAATTCCGGCTCTTAGAGCCCGACGCCGTCAGTGTGCTTGAACGGGCTGTGCTCGGCGAGTTCGTCGACATAGTGCTCGATGCCACGCTCTTCCCTTTGCAGGAACTTCGCCACCGCGTCGGCGAACTCGGGCCGCGCCAGCCAATGCGCCGACACGGTGCGCACCGGCAGCAGTCCGCGCGCGAGCTTGTGCTCGCCCTGCGCGCCACCCTCGAACCCCGCGATCCTGTTGGCGATGCAGAACTCGATGGCCTGGTAGTAGCATGTTTCGAAGTGCAGGCCGGAGTGAAATTCTGTCGCGCCCCAGTAACGGCCGTACAGCGCCACCGGGCTGATGATGTTGAATGCGGCCGCCACGGGTCGGGAATTGCAGTAACCAAGTATCAGAAGCAGGTTCTCGGGCATGGCAGAGGCCAGGCGCAGGAAGAACTCGAGGTTCAGGTAGGGCGTGGAGTGGTGGCTGCGATAGGTGCGGTTGTAGCACTCGACGAAGAAACGCCAGTCTTCCTGACTGGCCTCGGCGCCGCGGATCCAGCGGAAGCTGATTCCGGCATCGCGCACGCGGCGCCGCTCCTGCCTGATCTTCTTGCGCTTCTCGTGGTTCATGCGCGAGACGAAATCGTCGAAGTCGGTAAAGCCCTGGTTGCACCAGTGGAACTGCACGGTGGCGCGCAGCATCATCCCGGCCGACTCCAGGATCGCGGCCTCGGACGTGCGCGGAAACAGGCAGTGCAGCGACGACAGCCCGCTGTCGCGCGCAAATGCCAGCGCGGCGTTGGCGAGAATCTCCCGGTCCGCGTCGGAATGCGCGAGCAATCGCGGGCCGGTGACCGGCGTGAACGGCACCGCGCATAGGAGCTTCGGATAGTAGTCCAGCCCGTGGCGCTGGTAGGCGTTGGCCCATGCCCAGTCGAAAACATACTCGCCGTAGGAATGGGACTTGAGGTACAACGGCATCGCGCCGGCGAGCGCGCCGCTTTTCCACAGCGTGAGGTAGCATGGCGCCCAGCCGGCGTCGGCACCGGCACAACCGGTCTCGTGCAGCGCGTGCAAAAAACCGTGGGAGAGCAGGGGATGGCCTTCGGCCAGCGCGTCCCACTCGGAAGCGGCGACCGTCGCGAGCGAATCGAGGATGTGGACGCCGTTGCGCGTTTTCATTTTGCGAATGACCGGATGATATAGTAGCAGCCATGCGCATCGCGATTGGCCAGATCAACTGTATGGTCGGAGATCTCTCCGGCAACGCGCGAAAAATCCTCGACCACGCCGACCGTGCCAAAGCGGGTGGCGCCGATCTTCTCCTTACCCCGGAACTTTCCCTGTGCGGATATCCGCCGGAGGACCTGCTGTTGCGCGAGGATTTCTGCGCCGCATGCGAGCGCACGCTGGAGGAGCTGGCCTCCCGAATCCGCGGCATCAGCGTGATCGTGGGCCATCCCCACCGCGTGGACGGCAAGCGCTATAACGCCGCCTCGGTCCTGCAGGATGAACGCATCGTTGCCACCTACCACAAGCAGGATCTGCCCAACTACACGGTGTTCGACGAGGAACGTTACTTCGATTCCGACGCCAGCGCCTGCGTCGTCGACATCAAGGGTGTGCGTCTAGGGGTGAACATCTGCGAGGACGTGTGGGGTGCGGAAGGCGCGAGCATCGCACGCGTGTCGCCGAACGTGGACGGCGTCAACGTCGGCATCAACATCTGCGCGGACATCTGGGAGCCGGAGGCGCCGAAGCTGGCGCGCGCAGCCGGGGCGCAGGTGCTGCTGGTCCTCAACGCCTCGCCTTTTCACATCAACAAGCTCAAGACCCGCTACCAGGTGGTGCGCGAACGCAGCGCCGAAACCGGGATGCCGGTGGTGTTCTGCAATCTGGTGGGCGGGCAGGACGAGCTGGTTTTCGACGGCGCGTCCTTCGTCATGGACGCGCACGGCAAGCTCACCCATCAGTTGCCCGCGTTCGAGGAACATCTCGCCTTCGCTGACATCGAAGGCGCTCGCCCGGTTCCGGGAAGGATCGTGCCGGAGCTCTCCACCGACGAGAGCATCTACAAGGCGCTGTGCCTGGGCGTGCGCGATTATCTCGGCAAGAACGGCTTCCCCGGTGCGCTGCTGGGACTCTCCGGCGGAATCGACTCGGCGCTCACGCTGTGCATCGCCGCGGACGCGCTCGGCGCGGACAAGGTGCACGCCGTGATGATGCCTTCGCAATTCACCGCCGACATAAGCGTCGAAGACTCGCGCGCGATGGTCAAGGCCCTCGGCGTGCGCTACAGCGAGATCGCCATCAAGCCGGTGTTCGACGCGTACATGAACGCGCTCAAGCCGGAGTTCGCCGATCGCCCGTTCGACACCACCGAGGAAAACCTGCAGGCGCGCATCCGCGGCACGCTGCTGATGGCGCTGTCAAACAAGTTCGGCCCGATCGTGCTCACCACCGGCAACAAAAGTGAGATGAGTACCGGGTACGCCACGCTCTACGGCGACATGGCGGGCGGTTTCGCGGTGCTCAAGGACATCACCAAGAAGTACGTTTACCGGCTGTCGCGCTATCGCAACACGCTCTCTCCGGTCATTCCGGAGTGTGTGATCAGCCGGGCGCCGAGCGCCGAACTGCGCCCCGGACAGGTGGACCAGGACAGCCTGCCGCCGTACGATGTGCTTGACGCGATCGTCGAACGCTACGTCGAGCAGGACATGAGCATCGGCGAAATCGTTGCCGGGGGCTTCAAGCGTGCGGACGTCGAGCGCGTGGTCAAACTGGTGCACCTCAGCGAATACAAACGCCGCCAGGCGCCGATCGGCATCCGCATCACCCCGCGCGGCTTCGGCAAGGACTGGCGTTTCCCGATTACCAACAAGTACCGGGGCGGGCTGTGATGCGGGCCGTTGTGGCTTCCCGGAATCCTCAATTGAAGTCTATACTTGCCGTCCACGTGCCGGTGCGGCGCGGCGGGTCCGGATTTACAGGGGAGTGGTCATGAAAAAAATCGAAGCGGTGGTCAAGCCATTCAAGCTGGACGAAGTGCGTGAGGCGCTGTCGGCGATCGGGGTGACCGGGCTGACCGTGACCGAGGTCAAGGGTTTCGGCCGGCAGAAGGGCCATACCGAGCTCTATCGCGGGGCGGAGTACGTGGTGGACTTCCTGCCCAAGGTGAAGGTCGAGGTGGTGGTGGCGGACAAGCT
>CAYNFN010000149.1:0-4777 GCA_964396485.1 uncultured Alcaligenaceae bacterium | reverse complement strand
AGCATGCGGATGACCTCCGGTTCGATCAGCATGCGGCCGAACACGGCCCTTTGCGCCGGCTCCACGGTGTAGCGCAGCAGTTCCGGAACAAAGGAAAGCAACAACGCGCCGATGACCACGCCGCCAATATTGCCCATCCCGCCGAGGACCACCATCGACAGCACCATGATGGATTCGACCACCACGAAGCTCTCCGGGCTGATGAAGCCCTGCATCGCCGAAAACATGCCGCCGGCGATGCCGCCGAAACTCGCGCCCATCGCGAACGCCAGCAGCTTGATGTTGCGGGTGTTGATGCCCATCGCCTGGGCCGCGACTTCGTCCTCGCGGATCGCAATCCAGGCCCGGCCGATGCGCGAATTCTCCAACCTCAGGTTGATCACGATTACGGCGAGCAGCACCAGCATCAGCAGATAGTAATACTTGATCGGGCCGCTGAACGTCAGCCTGAAGACGGTTTCGCTGCGGGCGAAACTGAAATTGCCGATCGTGAACGGATCGATAAGCGTGACGCCCTGCGGTCCGTTGGTAAGGTTCACCGGCTGTGACAGATTGTTGAGGAAAATACGCACGATCTCGCCGAAACCCAGCGTCACGATGGCGAGATAGTCGCCGCGCAACTTCAGCGTCGGCGCACCCAGCAAAACCCCGAACAGGCAGGCCAGCGCCGCACCGATCGGCAGGATGACCCAGAAAGGCAGGTGCAGGCCGAAATGCGGCGAGGCGAGCAACGCGTAGGTATACGCCCCGACTGCGTAGAAGGCGATGTACCCGAGATCGAGCAAACCGGCGAAGCCGACGACGATGTTCAGGCCCAGCGACAGAAAGATGAACAGGATGGCGAGATTGGTGATGCGCACCCAGGCCGTGCCGACGGAGGCCAGCACGAACGGCAGCACCAACAGCGCGGCCGCAACCAGCAAAACCCCGACCCAGAGCAAGGCGGGATGGCGCCGCATTTGCGCAACAGCGTCAATCATCGGGCCATCGCCTCATGCACGGTCTCCCACGCGCTCGCCCAGCAGGCCGGACGGCCGGAACACCAGCACGGCGATCAGAACCAGGAAAGCGAACACGTCCTGATAGTTGCTACCGAACAGAATGAAGTGCTGGTTCTGTGCACAGTTCTCCACAAGCATGTCCGCAAGCCACGAATAGCGGCACAGGTCGGTCAGTTCGCCGATATATCCCGCGCCCAGCGCCTCCACCACCCCAAGCAGGATTCCGCCCAGCATCGCGCCCGCAAGATTACCGATGCCGCCAAGGACGGCGGCCGCGAAGGCCTTCATACCGAGCAACGCTCCCATGGTGTAGTGGGCAACGCCGTAGTAAGTCCCGACCATTACGCCGGCAACCGCACCAAGCCCTGCGCCGACGATAAAGGTGAATGCAATCACCTTGTTTACATTGATTCCCATCAGGCCGGCGATCTGGTGATTCTCCGAAGTGGCCCGCATCGCGATTCCCAGCCGCGTGCGGTACACCAGCGCGGTGAGTCCGCCCATCATTGCAAGGGATGTGAGAATGATGGCGATCTGCACGGCGCTGATTTGCGCGCCGCCTACCTCGAACACCGGGTTGGCCATGACCTGCGGAAACGAAATCGGCGCGCGGCTCCAGACCATCAAGGCGACGTTCTGCAGGATGATCGAGATGCCGATTGCGGTAATGAGAGGTGCGAGCCGCGGCGCCCCCCGCAACGGCCGGTATGCCACGCGCTCCATCGCGTAACCCACGCCCATGCACACCGGGATCGCGCACGCGGCTCCGGCCAGCACGATCAGCGCGGGCGCGAGGCCCGTGTCGGCGCCGGCCAGCCCGGAGATCACGGTGAGGGCGCCCATCGCGCCGATCATCACCACTTCGCCATGCGCGAAGTTGATGAGCTGGATGATGCCGTACACCATGGTGTAGCCCAGCGCCACGATGGCGTAGACGCTACCCAGGGTCAGGCCGTTGATGATCTGCTGGAGAAAGATTTCCACGGCGCGTCGGGGCCGGTGATCCGCGGGTCAGGTCAATGCGGGCGCGCCGGCGCGAGCGGCGCCCGCAAGTGCCGTCTGCGCCGCATCATGGTGTTGCGTTGCTTTGCTTCGCGCCCGCTGCGGCCTGCTTCCGTGCTCAGGTCGCGCCTTTGACGAAGTCCTCGAACTTGATGGACTTGCCGCCCTTGATGATCGCGATGGGCGTGATGGTGCCGCCTTTCATGGTGAATATCGTCATCTCGGCGTCCTTGCGATCGCCGCGCTGATCGAACTCGATCTTGCCGCTTGCGCCCTGGAAGCTGAGCTTGGCAAGCTCAGGCAGGTACTTCGCTGGATCGACGGAGTTCGCTTTCTGCATTGCAGTGATGATGAGATTGGCGCCGTCGTAGGTGAAGGGCGCATAAATCAGCGGGTCGGTCTTGAACTTCGCCTTGAAGGCATTCAGAAAATCCTTGCTCGCCGCCTGCACCGGGAGTCCCGCCTGGGAGCAGATCAGCCCCTCGGAAGCATCACCCGCCAGCTCCTTCATCTTGTCCGTGCAGGCGCCATCGCCGAAGGCGAACACGGCCTTGATGCCGAGTTCGCGTCCCTGGCGCATCAGCGGGCCGGCCCCGGAGTCCATGCCGCCGTAGAACACCGCGTCCGGTTTCTTGCCTTTCAACTTGGTCAGAATTGCCTTCCAGTCGGTGGTTTTGTCGGTGCCCTTTTCGCGCGGCAGCACGACAATGCCGGCCGCCTTGAGCGTCTTTTCCACCTCGTTGGCGAGGCCTTCGCCGTAGGCAGTCGCGTCGTCGATGACCGCGACGGTCTTCGGCTTGTAATGGGCGTGGAGATAACTGGCGATCGCCGGGCCCTGCTGGTCATCACGGCCGACGGTGCGAAAAACGTTGTTGAAGCCCTGCTCGGTAAGCTTCGGATTGGTGGCGGAGCCCGTGATCATCGGAATGCCCGCCTGGTTGTACACCGCGGATGCGGGAATGGTCACGCCGGAGTTCAGGTGTCCGACCACGCCGGCGACTTTCGCATCCACGAATTTTTGCGCGATGATCGGGCCCTTGTCCGGTTTGCCCTCGTCATCCTCGCTGAGCAACTCGAACACGATCTTCTCGCCGCCGATGGTCGTGCCCTTGGCGTTGGCTTCATCGATTGCGAGCTTGGCGCCATACTCGTTGTCCTTACCCAGGTGGGCGATGCCGCCGGTGAGCGGCGCGGCATGGCCGATCTTGACGACCCGCTCGAGCGACGAGCCGGTTTTGGCCTTGTCCTCCTGCTTGCCGCACGCACCCAAGCCCGCCGCGAGCGCAACTGCGGCCACTACTGCGACGATTCGCCGCAAGATCTCAGAGATTTCGTTGTTCATGATTCCTGTCCCCCTCTATGTAAGCGCGCCAGAAAACCTCCCGCGATTATCGGCCACGCTCCGAAACATTGTCAATTTTCGCCCGTAATTCATTGGGTTGTCGCCGGCGGCGAAAACAAAAAAGCCGGCGATTGCCGGCTTTTCCTTTGGTTCGGATGAACCACCGATCTACAGCGACAGGATCCACTCCACCAGAACCTTGGCTTCGTCTTCCTTGACCGGATTGGGCGGCATCGGGATGGTACCCCAGACGCCCCCGCCGCCATTGATGACTTTCTTGATCATCATGGCCTCGGCATCCTTGTTGCCCTTGTATTTCTTGGCGATCTCGACGTAAGCCGGACCCACCAGTTTCTTGTCCACCGCGTGACAGGCCAGGCAATTCTTCGACTGTGCCAGCGCCTTGGCCTTGGCAGCGTCAACCGCCGCGTTCGCCCCGCCCGCAAGCGCAACACCCGCTGACGCCGCGATCACCATGAGGAATTTTTTCATTTGCTCGTACCTTTCGTTACAGGTTGAATTCAAGCGCCGGACATTTTATCGGGTTTTGACCCGCCCCGGAAAACTGTCAACCGTCTTGGATCATCGGCCTGCTTCGCAGATTCCCCACTAGCTCGTCGAGATCCCGGACCGGTGCCAGGCAGTTAACGCCCCGGCATAAATAGGCGTTGACAGCCGCACCCGCAGGCTTGTCCAGCGGACCCGGGAGGGCCTTGGCCGCCGAATCCAGCGCCAGAGTCAGCGTATCGGGCAGGTAGAGACGGGACAACGCCTGTTGCCACTCGCGCAGGGACTGGCGCGGGCCGCGCAGCACCACCGTCTGCGTCGGCTCCAGCACCTCGGCGAGCGCGGTGCAGAGCGTCGCGAATCCGGCCGGGTGTTGCGCCATTGCCGGGTAGAACAGCCTCACCGTGGCCTCCGCCGCGCGTAGATATCGGGTTTCGCCAAGCAAATGGCCAAGCCGGGTCAGCGCCAGCGCCGCAACGCCGTTTCCCGAGGGCGTGGCATTGTCGTGGCCGGGTTTGGGCCGGAGGATCAATTGCTCTTGATCGTGGCTGGTGAAGAAAAATCCGCCTGCACCGCGATCCTCGAAGTGCTCGAGCAGCGCACCGGCAGCCCCGGTTGCGAACTCGAGGTCCGGTTTGCGGAATTCCGCCTGCAGCATCTCCAGCGTAGCGGTCAACAGGAAGGCGTAGTCGTCCACATAGGCATTGAGGTGGGCGCGGCCGTCCTTGTATGTCGCCAGCAGTCGCCCCTCCTTCCACATTGTGGTGCTGAGAAAATCCAGCGCGCGCCGCGCGGAGGCCAGCCAGTCTTCCCGCCCGAATGCTCGCGCAGCATGCGCCATGCCCTCGATCATCAGCGCATTCCAGCTGGTGAGTATCTTGTCGTCCCGGCCGGGGCGCACACGCTTCTCGCGCGCGGCGAAAAG